>DATBCM010000422.1:0-4975 GCA_036270455.1 Gemmatimonadales bacterium
GGCGCGCGCCGGCAGCGGCACGGGGCGGCCCGACAGCCACACGGTCAGCCCGCCGAGCGCGGCCACGAGGTCCCGCAGCAGCACCGCCAGGATCTCCCACCACACGAGGAGCCCGCTCCGCCAGAGCGTCAGGAATGCCGACGCCATGAAGAGCTTGTCGGCGACGGGATCGAGCACCGTGCCCGCCCGCGAGCCGCCGAACCGCCGGGCCAGAATCCCGTCGAAAAAATCGGACGCTGCCGCCATTCCGATGATCGCCAGCCGTGCCGGCACCGCGGTCACCAGCGGAAACGCCACTGCCAGCGGAAGCCGCAGCGCCGTCAGCGCATCCGCAGGGGTGAACCACGGTTTCACTTGCCCGTCCATACGCCCCCGGGTACCTTGACCCTGTGGACCTCAATCTGTTGAAACACGCGGCCATCTTCCAAGACCTCGACGAGGGCGAGCTCGCGCGGGTGTCGGAGGTGTGCCGGGAGCAGAAGTTCACCGTGGGCCAGTACATCTTCAAGGAAGGTGAGCCCGGGAACCGCCTGTTCATCATCGCCGAGGGGGAGGTTCGCATTTCGCGGACCATCCCGGGGTCCGGGGAAGAAGCCCTGGCCGTTCTGAAGCCGGGGGCGAATTTCGGTGAAATGGCGATCTTCGACCGCTCGGAGCGGTCCACCGACGCGATCGCCAACATCTCGTGCACCCTCATCACGATTTCCCGCTCCGATTTCGAGCTCCTGGTCGATTTCAACCGCGACATCGCGTACAAGGTCCTCTGGTCGGTGGTGCGCCTCCTCTGCGCCCGCCTGCGGGTGACGAACGACAACCTCCGTTCGTTCCTCGCGATGTCGATGTTCTAGGAGGCTCCCCTGAGACTTTCCGTCCGTGCCGGACTGGCCCTGACCTTCGCGGCCGCCCTCGGGGCGTGCTCGCATAACGACAGCAACGGGCCCGTCCCGTACCTCGTCGTCCGGCCGCTCGTGGATTCCCTGTACACCGGGGACACCGCGGCGGCCCTCACCGCGACCTATTACAACGCCAACGGGTCCCCTGGGTCCGGCGGCAACCAACGCTGGACCAGCTCCGACTCTACCGTGGTGAAGGTAAACCAGTCCACCGGCGTGCTGGTCGCCGTCGCTCCCGGCAACGCCGTCCTGAGCGTCAGCCAGAGCGGCGTCACCGGCGCGGCGCTGGTGGTGGTGACCGATACCCTCGGCGTGACGCTGCTCCAGCCGCAGATCGAGATGCTCCCGCAGGACACGTTCATCCCGCCCATCTCGATCCGCATCCGGACGGGTGTCGCCCCCGCGGCGTGGTTCAGTGCGTCACCCAACGGCTACTTCACCATCGACTCCGCCACCGGCCGGATCGTGACGACGGGAACGGGAGCGCCTCTTCCTTACCAGGTCAACCTGGGCCCGCTTTCCGACGCCGGCACCATCGAGGTGGTCAGCATCGGAGACACCACGGGTGGCGCGAGCGCCTACACGGTCAACGGCAGCGTCTCGGCCGAGCGCAGCGCCACCGTGCGCGCGACGAATTATTCCCGCACCGGCGGCACGCCCACGTTCCTGCTCACGTTCAAGGTGGCGGTCGGGAACGTCACGACCGAGATCGTGAACATTCTGAGCCAGACCGCCGTGACCGGCCTCGATAGTCTGAGCATCGATTCGGTGTCGGTCTCGGAGGCGCAGAACAATGCGTTCCTGTGCTCTCCGCCGCGGTCGGCAGCCGCCTGGTCCTCCACGTCCCAGGGGACGCCGATCCTCGCCGTCTCGCGCGCGGGGGGCTACGTCAAGATCCGGAAACTGATCTCCGTGACCGGCGGCTCCGCGATTTCGGGGTCATTCTTCTTCCTGGGACAGCGCGCCGACTACTACACGGATCCCTCGGGCCGGCTGGCCATCCAGGGCAACTTCGTGGCGCCGTTGATCACGACCACGACTACCTGTCACTGAGGCACCCATGAACCGCTTCACGCCGTATGCCGCCGTGGTCCTGCGCGTCGCCGTGGGTCTGGTCTTCCTGCATCACGGACTGATGAAGCTGCACTTGGGGATCCCGGGCGTCGCGGGATTCCTTCACAACCTCGGCATTCCGTTCGCGACCTTCGCGGCGGGCCTCGTCACGGTCATGGAAACCCTCGGCGCCGCCCTGCTCATCCTCGGCGTCATTCCCCGCATCATCGCCCTCGGCTTCGCGATCGAGATGGCGGTGGCCATCACCTTCGCCCTGATCCCGGGACACCAGTCGTTCGAGCTCGAGGGGCTGCTCCTGGCGGGGTCGCTCTCACTGATGGCGTCCGGTGGCGGGCCCCTGTCCTTGCAAGGGTTGATGAGAAGAGCTTAAGACCACCAATAAACCGTCGAGAAGCACTACGTCGAGAAACAAAGCGTCGAGAAGCAGTGCGTAATCCTACGCCTTGTTTCTCGACGCCCTATTTCTTGACGGTTTGTTTCTCGACGCCCTTTGTCTTAGTGGAGTATCCTGAGTAAACCGGCGTCTGCGCTGCCCCGGAGAAAGCTCTCCGGATCCGTCGCCGGTATGGCCACTCCCGTCTGTTGCCGTCCCCGCAGGGCCGTTTGCGTCATGTACTGCGCCAGCGACCACTCGGTCTCCCCGGCGTCCGCCTGCATCTGCCGGACGATCTCCTCCCAGGTGCCGGCATACAGAGCTCCCGAAGCGGTCCGCACCCGGTGCTCATCGCCCGACCCCCCTCCAACCCCCCCGGTCCGGTTCTTCATCCCCTGCAGCTCGGTGAGCAGCGTGCCGAACAACTCGAGCTGTCGCGGGTCCCGTACCTGCCCGTCCGAGCCCAAGGCCTCGATCTCGGCCAGGAGCAAGTCCTCGGGATCGGCCTCCCCGGAGAGGTCGTTCAACCGGCCATGCCAGGGCACCAGCTCCGGATCGTCTTCGGGAAGGCGGTAGACGCTTCGCTTCAGCTCGATGAGCCGCCAGATGGCGAGACCGTCGAAATGGTCCTCCGGCTCGGTCCGCTCCAGATGAAAGAGGGCCGCCTCGTACTCGCCCCGGTCGTAGAGCAGGTTGGCGAGATAGATCCGCGCCTCGCCATGCGTGGGGTCGAGCTCGAGGGCGCGCCGCAGCCAATGGAGGGCCCCACCCTCATCGGTGAGCCGGTGCGCGGCGTAGCCGACGCACGCCGCCGCCTCGGCGGAGTCGGGATGACTGGTGATGGCCACTTCGAAATACCGGCGGGCCTGCTCCAGCACGGCTTCCCGGAAGAGCGCGCGGCCGATTTGGAGCATGAGATCGTGATCGTCACGGAACCCGAGCTCGAGGATGCGGTCGAAGCACCCGGCCGCCGCCTCCCGCTCTCCGAACTTGAGGAGCACTTCCCCCAACCCGGCCAGCGCGTCCTCGTGGTCCGCGTCCAGGCCCACCGCCTCTTCGAAGGACCGCCGGGCCCAGGCGTACTCTTCGCGAGCAAGGCGGGCGTAGCCCATCCCCACCTGGAGCTCCACCGAGTGGGGATAGAGTGAGAGCCCCTCGCGAAGCACGTCTACGGCTTCGTCGTATTGTCCTTCATTGTAGAGCTGATGAGCGCGTTCGTCGTATTCGTCGGAGCTGAGGAACTGTTCCGACATCGAACGGAACCCCCGGGATGGTTGCGCTATCATACGAAACCTCCTCCCGTTACACAAGCGCTTGACCCTTCGTATCTTGACCGACCATGTCGAACGATCCCGAGTTTCTCCCCGAAGGCTCCGTCACCTCTCCGCCCGGCTTCACCGCGGCCGCCGCACACGCCGGACTCAAGGCCGGCGGCGCGGCGGACGTCGCCCTCCTGGTCAGCTCGAGCTTCTGCGCCACCGCCGGCGTCTTCACCCGGAACGCCGTGCGCGCCGCCCCGGTCCTCTACGACGAAGCGCTCCTGGCCGAGCGCCCCGGGCGCATCCGCGCCGTCGCGATGAACGCCCGGGTCGCCAACGCGTGCACCGGGGCCCCGGGGCTCGAAGCGGCGAAGGCCATGGCCACAGCCGCCGAGCAGGCAGCCGGACTGCCACCCCGGACCGCCCTGGTGCTCTCCACCGGCGTCATCGGCGTCCCCCTGCCGGTCGCGCAGGTGTCCCACGGCCTCCAGGAGGCGGCCGCGCGGCTCACCCCCTCCGGCGGGGTCGAAGCGGCGCGCGCGATCATGACCACCGACACGCGCGCCAAACATTGCGCGGCGCGGATCGAGACGCCCGCGGGCCCCATCACGGTCGGCGGCATCGCCAAGGGCGCCGGGATGATCCATCCGGACATGGCGACCCTCCTCGGCGTCCTGACCACGGATGCCAAGGTGGATGCCGCCGCGCTGACGCCCATCCTCCGGCGCGTCGCCGACCGCTCCTTTAACGCCATCTCCGTGGACGGCGACACCAGCACCAACGACACGGTGCTCATCCTGGCGAATGGGGTGTCGGGCATCGACCCGACCCGCGACCCCGGGTTGCTGCAGCGCTTCGAGGACGCGGTTCTGCTCGTGGCCCGCACGCTGGCGCTCGCCATCGTGGTGGACGGCGAAGGTGCCACCAAGCTGGTGGAGATTCAGGTCCGGGGCGCCATGAACGAGGGGGCCGCCCGCGATGTCGGACGGGCCATCGCCCGGTCGGCGCTGGTCAAGACCGCCATCTTCGGCGCCGATCCCAACTGGGGACGGATCCTGGCGGCCGCCGGCGCCGCGGGCGTGCCCTTCGCGCCGGACAAGCTGGGACTGCACGCCGAGGATGACGCCGGCTGGCTGGAGCTGGCGCGCGGTGGCGGGACGGCGAACCCCGACCTGGCCCGGGCCCGCACCATCTTTCAGGGGCAAAGCATTCGCCTCCGCATCGACCTCGGAATGGGTCGCGCGGAGGCGGTGGTGTGGACCTGCGATCTGTCCCCGGAATACGTCCGGATCAACGCCGACTACACGAGCTGAGCCCTACCCGCCCTTCTTCGGGCGCGTCGCCCCCTGCATCGCGCCAGGCGGCATCGGCTGGAG
>DATBCM010000423.1:0-8464 GCA_036270455.1 Gemmatimonadales bacterium
CCACGATGGGATATCCCCGGGCCGGATGGGCCATGATCCGGCTGGCGCCCGACGAGCAGACAGCTTTCGTGGGGATGCGTCCCGAGGCGTTCGTGCCGGTGAAGGGGAAGTGGGGAGAGCAGGGCTGTACCAATGTCATCCTCGCCCGGGCCACGACCCCTCCGGTCCGCGCGGCGCTGCGGGCGGCGTACGAGGGGGCGGCGGCTAGCTCACGCCGCGCCTGATCCTCCGGGGCTTCCGAAAGGGCCCCTATTTTCTGGACTATATATGCCTTGACGGGTATATTCTTCTAGGTGTATAATAGACCCATGCAATCCACCTTCGCCGTCCTGGCCGAGCCGAATCGGCGCGCGATCCTGGGCTTCCTGGCCTCCGCGGAGCAGTCCGTCGGCGCCATCGAGCGCCACCTGCGCATGCCGCAGCCGACCGTCTCCAAGCACCTGCGGGTGCTGCGGGACGCCGGCTTCGTCGAAGCCACCGTGGACGCCCAGCGCCGCCTCTACCGGCTCCGGCCCGGCCGGTTGCAGGAACTCGACACCTGGCTGGCCCAGTTTCGCCGGTTTTGGTCGGCACGCGTGGACCTCCTCGAACGCCACCTCGACCGCATGCGACCGGAAGCAAAAGGGCGGAAAGGGAAGCGGAAAAAATGATGAATCGCGAACAGTACACGCCGGGGCCCGCCCGCGGGGCGCGCGCCGAAAGAAAAGACGGCGAAAAGTGGACGCTCGTCCTCGTCCGTGAGCTCCACCACCCGCCCGCCCAGGTCTGGGAAGCCATCACCGACCCCGCGCACCTACGCGAGTGGGCGCCCTACGAGGTCGAGGGCTCCCTGGCGCAGCCCGGCACCGTGAAACTCACCTGGGTCGGAACGCCGACCGCGCTCCCGACCATCGTGACCCGGGTCGAGCCACCGCACGTGCTCGAGTACGGCGACATGCGCTGGAACCTGGAGACCACGCCGGGCGGGACGCGCCTGACCCTGTGGGCCGACATCGACAAACGGTTCATCACCTGGGGCGCCGCGGGATGGCACATCTCCTTCGACGTGCTCGACCACCTGCTCGGCGGCGCACCCATCGGCCGCATCGCCGGGAGCGACGCCATCAAGTCCGCCGATTGGAAACGACTCACCGTGGAATACGCCACGCAATTCGGCATTCAACCGCACCACTAGGAGTGCACCGTGAACATCGTGCTTTGGGTCCTGCAGATCGTGCTGGCGCTGTACAACGTGATGGGCGGGTTCTGGACGTTGAAGACCGCGGACAAGCTTGCTGCGACCGGCAACCACGCCCTCCCCAAGTCGGCGTGGCAGCTGCTCGCGCTGCTCCAGATCGTGTTCGCCCTCGGGCTGGTCGTGCCTGGCGCGACGGGTGTGCTGCCGGGATGGACCGCCATCGCCGCCGTTTGTCTCGCGGTCGAAATGGTGGCCACGGCGGCGATCGTGCACTCCAAGTCCCTCATGTCCGCAGGGATGCTCTGGGCCGTCATCCCCAGTCTCTTGGCCGCGTTCGTGGCTTATGGAAGGTTCACGCTGATTCCGATGTGAAGACCAAAGGCGCCGGGAGCTCAGAGCCCCCGGCGCCTTCCTTTCGTTCTTGAGGGCGTTATTTCGCCGGTACCGCCGGGTGCGAATTTGCCACGATGAACGCCGCGATGTCGCTCTTCAGCTGCCTGGCCGAGGTCTGATTGAGATAGGCCATGTGGCCGCTCTCGTAGTACGAGAACTTCACCCGGTCCTTGTAGGTCTGATCGAACCCCAGGTGGGTGAACGTATACTCGGCGTTGGCGAACGGCGTCGCCATGTCGTAGTAGCCCGCCCCCACCAGCACGTGCAGGTAGGGATCCTTGGCCATCGCCAGGCGGAGCGCGTCCGACTCGCTGGGGAAACCACTCCCGAATCCCGGCGTGGCCCCGGTGTAGTCCCACTGACCCGCGTGGCCGCCCATGTAGTACTGCAGGTCGCTCTGGTAGTTGAGGTCGCTGTGCAGGTACCGCATGAATGCCGACATGAACGCGCCCGAGGGCGCCACGTCGGACGGGTCATAGTCCTGCCGCTGGTTGGCCGGGTTGCCACTGATGCCGATCATCCGGCTGTCGTAGCGCCCCACCATCTCGCGCTGGTCGCGCAGCAGCTCCGTCCGGAAGGACCCGGCATCGATCCGAAGGTTGTTGTTCAGCGCGAAGCTGGCCGAGGTCCCCGTAAACCGCGCCAGCTTTTGTCCCGCGGCGGTCCGGTCCGCGTCGGTCAGGGTGTTGCCCCGGGCCAGGGTCGAGAGGTAGTCGCCGAACGCGTAGTCCCGCGCCTGCTGCACCACCTGTGCGAGGGGAAGCTGTTGGAGGTCGGACGGCAACTTCTTGTGGTACCAGGCCGTCGCCGTGTAGGTCGGCAGGAAGGCGGCGTAGCCGACGTCGTTGGGCCCCACCTGGGACAAGTACTGGAAATCGAGCACCGTGCCCAGGAGCATGATGCCGTTCAGCTCGATGCCTTCACTTTGCTGCAGCTCGCTCGCCAGGCCCGCCGAGCGGAAGGTTCCGTAACTTTCGCCGTAAAGGAACTTGGGGGACTGCCACCGGTTGTACTTGTCAAGGTAGTCCCGAATGAACTCCCCGAACATCTTGATGTCGTTGACGGCCCCCGTGTACTCGGTCGCTTTGACGCCCGGGCCGGGACGCGAGTAGCCGGTCATCATCGCGTCCACCTGGACCAGATCGGTGACGTCGAGCGGTGAATTGGGATTGTCGACCAGGTCGTACGGGGGCGGGGGCTCCTGGCCGTTGGGCGCCATGTTGGGGTGCTTGGGGCTCATGATGCCCATCGAGAGCCAGATCGACGCCGAGCCCGGGCCGCCGTTGAAGAAGAAGGTGACGGGCCGGTTGGCCGGATCCTCCTGGTCCCGCGTGTAGGAGATGTAGAAGACCGTCGCCTTCGGCTTGCCGTCGGCGTCGTGGAGCACCATGGTGCCGGCACGGGAGGTGTAGGCGATCGCCTTGCCGTCGACGGTGATGGAGTGCTGAGTGGTCGAGACCTTCTCCACCGGGGCGACGCCCGGAGCCGTATCGGCTGCCTCACCGCGCTGGCCTCGGCCACCGGGTGTGGGTCCCGGCTGCTGGGCGGTGAGGGTCGTGGCGGTGAGAGCGGTCAGAGCGGTGAGGGCAGTGAGCAGGAGTACGGGAACACGCATGACGGTGGGTCCTCCAAGAGCCAAGGGATCGAGTCGCGGCGGAAGCCCGGAGAAAATGCAGGCAAAGCCCCGAGGGGCGCAAACGCATTACGTCAGGAGTGAGTCCAAGGTGAAACAGACCGCGAATGCTCGATTCGCCATCAAGGGATGGGATGAGAAGCCGTACAGCGAAGGCGAGGGTCAGCCCAAGCTCACGAAGGCCACCGTCACCAAGACCTATACGGGAGACATCGAGGGGGAGGGGCACGTCGAGTACCTGATGGTCTACCGCGCCAACGGGACCGCGACGTATGTCGGAATCGAGCGGGTGGTCGGACGCCTCGCAGGCAGATCCGGGTCGTTCGTCCTCGAGCGCACCGGCGTTTTCGAGGATGGTCAAGCAAAGGAGTCCTACTCGGTCATCGCGGGATCGGGGACTGGGGCGTTGCAGGGGCTCCGGGGCGAGGGCACGTCCAGTGTCGGCCACGGGATGGAGCACCCGTTTGTCCTGAGCTACCAGTTGGCGTAGCCCGGCGGCTATTTCACGTCGATCTTCGTCACGGGGTGAATCTCATTCCACTTCGCGTGATTCTGCTCCCGAATGAGCGTCCCCGTGACGGCGACGTGGGTGCCCACCGGGGGAATGACCTGGGAGTCGGTGAAGCCCTGACATGATGGCTTGGCGTCCGCCTGCGTCACCTTGTAATGACAGACGATTTCGAAGACCAGATTCCCGTCCTCGTCCGACGTATTTCCCGCATTGATCAAGCCGACGTACTGGGAGTCCACGCGCAGCCAGCCATGGGTGTCTCCATCCGCCTCGTGGCGGACGCCATCGGCGGTATGGTGGGACTGGGGGGCGGTCGCGTCCACGATCGTGCCGGTGATCGTCACGCAGTCCTGCAGGACGAGGAGCCGGGAGGGATTGTAGACGTGCGTCCACCGGCCGTCGCCGCAGCCCACGACCGTCGCGGACCCGGGGACCCCGGGACCCGGATGGATGTCCACGGGCGCCGGGGCACTGGACACCTTCACGTACTTCGACCACACGTACCCCGACTCCGCCTGCGCGGTCACGACGTGGTAGTAGCCCGAGTGCGGGGACGGGTCGAGCAGGGTGAGCGGCGGCTCGCTCGGCTTGAGGAGCCGGATCGGCTGGTACTCGCTGGAGGGATCGGGGCGCAGATTGACGTTCTGCTTCACCGTTACGGTTTGCGCCACGGTGGTCTGCGCCAGGACGACGAACAATGCCGGCAGGATCATTCGCATCGTCTCCAACGTACGGGATTTGCCTTGACCCTGCGAACCACCCGGAGCACCTTCTCCAGATGAACTGGCGCGTCTGTCTCTGCGTGGTCGCCCTCGCGGCCTGCTCCACGGAGCCCGACCAGAACGTGACCGGCAGTTGGCAAGGGACGTTCGCCATATCTGGGGGATCGGGGGGAGAATGGCTTGCCACCCTGACGCAGACCGGAACGTCCCTCTCCGGATCGGTGAACTGCGCGTCGATCGAATCGTACACGGTGAGTGGGACCAATACTCATAACACCCTGCAGTTCACACTGTTGGGAGGGCTCGGGGACACCGCCTTCTTCAGCGGGACCGCGTCCAACAACCAGGGCGTGCAGGCGAGCGGAACGTTTTTCGACCATGACGGAGCTGCCTGTTTCTCCGGGGCGGGCACGTGGCAGGGACGGATTCAGTAGTCGCTAGGGCTTCGGCACCCACGCATCGCGTGTGATCTGCCGGGACGCCTCCTCCGCGTGTCCCTGCGCTTCCTTCAGCAGGCGTTCGTAATCCTCCTTCCATTCCTTCGGCAGGTTCGCCCGGAAGTACGCCGCGGTCATGACGTCGCCGTTCGGCATCGAGGTCCCGCCATGTCCCGTCGCTTCCACGTCGCCGAGGAAGCAGGTCGAGCTCCCGGTGTCCATGGCGTTCACGACGCGGCATTCGAAGTGGGCGTAGCACTCGTCGAGGATGGGCAGCCCCAACCGGCCCGTGTGGTGGGGCACCGTGGCGAGTTTGTTCACCGTCCGCCGGCTTTGGAATCCCAGGTGGTGGATCAGGTCGAACTGGCCGGTGTGCAGCAGGTGGAGACAGAACTTGCCCGAGGCCTCGATCAGGCCGTGGCTGTGATTGAACTTGTGGATGAAGACGGCGATGCGGGGGATCGTGGGAACGATCGAGGCGCGAATCGCCGAATCGATGATCATGCCGTTCTTTTCGTCGCCCCCGGCCGACGTGATGGCGACCACCGGGCTGGTCAGGTTCCGCAGGAGTTGGTAAACCTGGTCTGGGGGGAGCATACTTCAATATATGAATGGCCTGTCCGAGCGCTTCCTCGCGCACGTGACGTCGCACCGCCTGTTCCCGAAGCCGGGGAAGGCGCTCGTCGCGGTGTCGGGAGGCCCGGACTCGCTCGCCCTCCTCGCCTTACTCCATGAGGCAAGAAAGCAACTCGGGCTCGACCTGATCGTCGCCCATGCGGATCACGGGATCCAAGAAACAAGTCGCCAAGTCGCTAAGGCGCTAAGTCGCCAAGTTCATGCCATGGGACTCCCGTTCGAGCTGGTTGAGCTGCACCTGGGCCCCGACACCACGGAGACCGAAGCGCGGGAGGCTCGCTATGC
The DNA here is from genome assembly GCA_036270455.1 of Gemmatimonadales bacterium. Classification (GTDB taxonomy): domain Bacteria; phylum Gemmatimonadota; class Gemmatimonadetes; order Gemmatimonadales; family GWC2-71-9; genus 40CM-2-70-7. Next base: position 5,795 of record DATBCM010000423.1, read on the forward strand.
CTGGCTGCGCGAAACACAGCGGCGGGTGAGCGCCCGGTACCTCGTCACGGCTCATCACGCGGATGACCAGGTCGAGACCATTCTCCTGCGGGTGTTGCGCGGGAGCGCTCCCACCGGGTTGGCCGGCATTCGTGCAAAATCGAGAAGGGGATTGGTCCGGCCGCTGCTGCCCTTCACCAAGTCGGAACTGTCGTCCCTGACACCCGACACCGGACACCTGACACCTTTCTTTGATCCTGCCAACAGCGACCCCAAACACCTTCGATCCTGGGTCCGGGGCACTCTCCTTCCTCTTATTGAGAGTCGACTGGGCGAACGGGTCCGGGGCGACCTCCTGAGCCTCGGCCGGCACGCGTTGCGCGACGCCAGGGCCTGGGCCGCGCTCCCCGAACTCCTTCCGGAGCTTGATGTTCGCTTTTCAGAGGACGCCTTCAGCGTTGCCCGCCTCCCCCTCGCTGGGTATGATGCACCGGTAGCCACGGCGCTCCTCCGCGCCGCCGCTCGACGGGCCGGCATTCCGCTCGGTCCACGCCATGCCCTCCGCCTCCATGAGCTGGCCAAACGACAGTCGGGTCGGCGCGTGGACTTGGGCGGCGGGTGGGTCGGAGTAGCGGTCTTCGACCGGCTGTCGGTGGGGAAGGCCCCCGATCGTCCGCAGGCGACGATCCCCATGAAAGCAGAGGGGACGGCGGTCTTCGGCGACTACCGGCTGGCCTGGCGAGCGGATCCAGCGCCCGCGCACCTCGACCGGGACGGGTGGACTACCTGGGTCGCGGGCATCGAGAGCGGACTCGTCATCCGGGCTCCGCAAGCGGGGGACCGCCTGGCCCCGCTGGGCGGCGTGGGGAGACGGGAAGTGCGACGGCTGTTGATGGAGGCGCGGGTGCCGCGCGCGGCGCGGGCGGGGTATCCGCTGCTGGCGGTCGGTGAAACCATCGTCTGGGTCCCGGGCATCTGTCGCGGTGAGGCCCGGGTCCCGCAACCCGGAACTCCGGCGGTGCGGCTCGATGTTACCGAGTACGACCAGGCCTAAGCAGACCGGTGGCCGGGAGCTCGCCCGGATCGTCTTCGATCAGGAGACGATCGCGAAGCGGGTGGCGGAGCTGGGGCAGGAGATCACGGCGGCGTACCCGGATGGGGAGCTGCTGGTGCTCGGTCTCCTCAAAGGGAGCTTCATTTTTGTCGGGGACCTGGTCCGGCAGATCGACCGCCCCTTGCAGGTGGACTTCCTGGTGGCGGCGAGCTACGGGTCCGACAGCGTTTCGAGCGGCACCGTGAGGCTCCTGTACGACCCTGAAACCCGGCTGGATGGGAAGCACATATTGGTCGTGGAAGACATCGTGGACACCGGGCGCACCTTGAACCGCCTGCTGTCCCTGTTGGCGGCCCGGAGCCCCCAGAGCCTGGAGATTTGCGCGTTGCTGCATAAGCATGTGGCGGAGCACCTGGGGCGCGAGGTCAAATTTGTGGGATTCGATTGCCCGAAGGAGTTCATTGTGGGGTATGGATTGGATCATGCGGAGAATTTCCGTCACCTTCCTTATATAGCGAGCTTGCGGTAGATGGCGACGCGTTTGCCCCCGCGCGAGCGGGAATTCAGCTGGAGCCGGACCTTCCGGACCTTTTCGTTCTGGGCGCTGCTGCTCGTAGGAGCGGTGGCGTTGGTCCAGTTTGCGGCCAACAAGAAGCAGGACACGGCGGACATCAGCTACACGGACTTCGCGACCCAGCTGGATGCCCAGAACGTCGCGGCCGTGGAGATCACGGATAAGCAGGAAGTGAAGGGCGATTTCCGCCACACGATCAGCTACAAGGCGCACGACGTGGAGCATTTCACGTCGCTCCTGCCCTTCGACGCCACCGACGCGTGGATTCAGTCCCTGCGTGCCAAGAACGTGGACGTCACCGCCAAGGAGCCCAAGCAGTCCTTCGGCGTCATCCTCCTCAACCTGTGGCCGCTCCTGCTCTTCGCCGCGGTGATGATCTATCTCATCCGGCAGATGCAGCAGGGCGGGAACCGCGCCTTCGCGTTCGGAAAGTCAAAGGCCAAACTCCTGGCCGGGGACACTCCGAAGATCACCTTCGCCGACGTGGCGGGGTGCGACGAGGCGAAGCAGGAGCTCGAGGAGATCATCGACTTCCTGAAAGACCCGCAGCGCTTCCAGCGTCTGGGCGGACGCCTGCCCAAGGGCGCCCTGCTCGTGGGGCCGCCGGGAACGGGGAAGACCCTGCTCGCCAAGGCCGTGGCCGGCGAAGCAGGTCGTCCCTTCTTCTCGATGTCCGGCTCCGACTTCGTCGAAATGTTCGTCGGCGTGGGTGCCAGCCGCGTGCGCGATCTCTTCGAGCAGGGCAAGGCCCATGCGCCCTGCATCATCTTCATCGACGAAATCGACGCGGTCGGCCGCCATCGTGGTGCCGGTCTCGGCGGCGGGCACGACGAGCGCGAGCAGACGCTGAACCAGCTGCTGGTCGAGATGGACGGGTTCGAGTCGAATGACGGCGTGATTCTCCTCGCCGCCACGAACCGTCCCGACATCCTCGATCCCGCGCTCCTCCGGCCCGGCCGTTTCGACCGCCAGATCGTGGTCGACATGCCGGACGTGAAGGGCCGCGAACAGATCCTCCGGGTGCACACCCGGAAAATCCCGCTGCAGCCCAACGTGGACCTCG
>DATBCM010000424.1:0-2838 GCA_036270455.1 Gemmatimonadales bacterium
GGAGTGTCTTCTGCAGATCGATGATGTAGATGCCGGAGCGCTCGGCGAAGATGAACCGCCGCATCTTGGGGTTCCAGCGCCGAGTCTGGTGCCCGAAGTGGACACCGGCTTCCAGCAGGTCCTGCAGTTGAGGCTGCGCCAAAGCAAATCCTTTCCCTGGGTTTTAAACCGCCGCCGCTGTCTTCTCCCGAGCCACCCCGAAGGGACCCGGCTCCGGATCGAGCGACGTGTGAATTAGGTGTCGGGCTTCTGGTGTCGGGTTTCAGGGACATGCCCTGACGCCTGACACCTGGCACCCGACCCCTGCTTTTATCTCTTACTGAATTGGAACCGTTTCCGAGCTCCTGCCCGGCCCGGCTTCTTCCGCTCCACGGCCCGCGGATCGCGGGTGAGCAGACCCTGCTCCCGAAGCTTTTTCCGGTGCCGTTCGTCCGCCAGACACAGCGCCCGCGCGATCGCCATGCGGATCGCGCCGGCTTGTCCCGTCATCCCGCCCCCGTTGACGCGCGCCCGCACATCGAAGGCACCCAGCGTGTCCGTGACGGTGAAGGACTGCTGGATGTGCGAGACCAGCGAGGGCCGGGGGAAGTAGTCACCCAGGTTGCGGCCATTGATATTCCATTTGCCCGAACCCGGCGTCAGGTACACGCGCGCGACCGCGACCTTGCGGCGGCCGATGGCATGCCAGCGCAGCTCCGGCGTGATGGCGGCGCTCACTTGGCCCCCGTCAACGTCATGGGCTGCGGCTGCTGCGCCACGTGCGGGTGGTTCGGACCGGCATACACCTTCAGCATCTGCTTCACCTTTTGACGCGAGAGTGTGGTCTTGGGCAGCATTCCCCACACCGCTTTCTCGATCACGCGGTCGGGATGCTTGGCGAGCATGCTGGCGACGGGCGTGAATCGCTCGTGCCCCATGTAGCCGGTGTGCCGGAAGTAGCGCTTCTGCTCCGGCTTGTTGCCGGTCAGCTGCACCGCCTCGGCGTTGACGACGATGACGCAGTCCCCGCCGTTGACGTACGGCGTGAAGGTCGGCTTGTGCTTGCCGCGCAGAACCTGCGCCACCTGCGAGGCGAGACGCCCCAGCGGCTGGCCGGCGGCGTCCACCACCCACCAGCGCCGTTCGATGTCGGCTGGCTTCAGAACGAATGTCTTCATGGTCCTCTTCAAGTGCCCGAAAATAGACAGACTAGAATGCTAGCCAGGCCCTAAGCGACTGTCAATTGGGGGGTTCCACACTTTCGAGGGTCACGAGCGGAGCCCCCTTTTCCACCACCGCGCCTGGGGCCACGTGCACCTTCTTCACCACGGCCGCGTGGGTGGCCTTCAGCTCGTTCTCCATCTTCATCGCCTCGACCACCACCAGGCCTGCACCTGCCACGACTTTCTGGCCCTCGGTCACGGTGACTCGGACCACCAGCCCGGGCATGGGCGCTTTCACCACGCCGCCCCCGGTCGGTCCGCCCTTCTTCCCGGTCAGGGTACGGATGGCCTGGGTCCGTTCGTCTACTGCCTCCACCTCGACCCGCTCTCCGACCGCGCCCAGGGCCCATTGACCCATCCCCTCCAGGGCCTGCGCCGACACCGTCCAGGAGTCGCCGCCGAGCAGCAGGTGATGCAGGGCGGTGCCGGGAACGGCCGCGAGGTGGGCCTCCAGCGTCTCGCCATCCACCCGCACGGACCCACCCAGAACCTCCACCTCGATGGTCCGGCCCGCGAGGCGCACGAAATACTTCATGCCGCCTCCAGCAGCGCGACGGTCTCCACATGCGCCGTCTGGGGGAACAGATCGAATGCCCGCACTCGGGTCACGCGGTAGTTGGTCGAGAGCCGGGAGAGGTCCCGGGCCAGGGTGGCGGGATCGCACGAGATGTAAACCACCTTCGGAACGGGCTCTCCCGTCAGCCGCAGGGTCACGTCCCAATGGAGGCCGGCCCGCGGCGGGTTCACCACCACGGCTGCAGGGGGATCCTCGAGCGTCGAGATGACGTCCTCCGCCTTCCCGGCAATGAAGCGGATCCGCTCGACCCCGGCACGCGCGCGGGCCCAGCTGATGGCCTTCTCGTCAGCGTCCACGCTGACCACCGATGCGCCGGCGTGCACCAGGGCCAGGGCCGTGTCGCCGATCCCTCCGTAAAGATCCCAGACGAGTTTGTCGGTCAGGGCACCCAGCTGCTGGACCGCCCATGCGCGCGCGAGCGCGCCCATTTCGGGGTGCACCTGCTCGAACGCCGTGGCCGGGAATCCGGTTGCCGGGCCCGCCATGACGCGCGCGGCGCCGTCGGTCGGCTGCCACCAGCAGATCACGTCTCCATCGCCCGCGGTCAGCGCTTTCCGCATGTCGCCGGCCTTGAGCCAGGGCTCGCCCGCCGATTCCACCACCAGATGGCGATTGCCGTCCCGGTCGAGCCGGAGGGTGAGGTGCGCCGGGCGATCGGGCAGGAGGTCGAGGTGCGCCGTCACACCGCGCCAGAGGGCCATGAGCCGGAGGTCGGCGATGTGACAATCGCGGAGCGCGAAGACGGCATTGGGGCGGTTCTGCGGATGGAACCCCGCGGTGATCCCCTTCCCCCCGCGCCCCGCCTTCACGGCGAGTGTGATCTTCGCCCGGTACCGCCATTCCTCGGTTGCTTCCACGATTTCAGGGTCAGGAAGATCGAGCTTGCCGATGCGCCGGAGCGCCTCGCCCACGATGGAGCGCTTGGCCGCGAGCTGGGCTTCGTAGGAGAGATGCTGGAGCTGACATCCGCCGCACCCTTCGTCGACGTAGTGCCGGCACGCAGGGACGACGCGCGCCGGGCCCGCCGTGACGATTTCCCCGATGGCCCCACGCGCGAAG
>DATBCM010000425.1:0-3227 GCA_036270455.1 Gemmatimonadales bacterium
GTCCCCCTTGTCCTATGAGGTGACGCGGCACGCCGATACTGAAACCCCGTTCACGGGCGCGTTGCTGCAGGTCCACGACAAGGGCGTGTTCCGCTGTATCTGCTGCGATACGGCGGCGTTCAGCTCCGCCACCAAATTCGATTCGGGCACGGGGTGGCCCAGTTTCTGGACCCCGATCGCGAAGGAGAACATCGGCGAAACGCGCGATCTGACTTACGGCATGGACCGCACGGCGGTCGCCTGCAAGCGCTGCGACGCCCACCTCGGGCACGTCTTCGACGATGGGCCACGGCCCACCGGGCTCCGGTACTGCATCAACTCCGTCGCGTTGAGGTTCGCGAAAGCCTGAGCGTCCCCGCCCCCCTTGCGCTTCTACAGGAGAAGACCTAGAATCTGTCCGTCCTGTAGAAGCGTAAGGGGAACATGACCGACGACCGGCTGGACCTGCCGCAGGGAACCCTCGATCTCCTGATCCTCAAGGCCCTCTCACTCGAGCCGATGCACGGCTGGGCGATTTCCGAACGCCTGCACCAGGTCTCCAACGCCACCGTGCAGATCCCACAGGGTTCGCTGTACCCCGCCCTGCACCGGCTCGAACGCCGCGGCTGGATCAAAGCCGAATGGGGCACCTCCGACAACAACCGCAAAGCCAAGTACTACGCCCTCACTGCCGCCGGCCGGAAGCAGCTTGCCTCCGACGCCGACGAGTGGGCGCGTCTCACCGCCGCCGTCGCCCTCATTCTCCGGATGGACTAAATGATCACCGAGCTCTGGGCCGACGTGCGCTACCGCTTGCGCGCCCTCTTTCGCCGTGGTGATCTCGAGCGCGAGCTCGACCAGGAGTTGTCCTTTCACGTGGATCAGGCGACGGCGAAGTATGTCGCCTTGGGGCTGCCGGCTGACGCCGCTCGCCGGCGGGCGGCGATCGAATTCGGCGGCATCGAGAACACGAAGGAGGAGAGTCGGGATCGGCGCGGCACGGCGCTGCTGGAGTCCGTCGTGGCCGACTTGCGCTATACGCTACGTGGCCTCCGCGCTCACCCGGGGTTCACGGCCGGCGTGGTGCTCACGCTCGCCCTGGGGATCGGTGCGAACGCCGCGATGTTCGGCGTGCTGGACCGGATGCTGTTCCGCACTCCGGCCTATCTCCGGGACGCTGGGGACATCAACCGCGTGTACTTCGCCCACACCGCGGACCGGCAGCGTTACACGCAGGATTGGACGGAGCTGGGCCGGTACTTCGATCTCCGGAGCACCGTGCATTCGGTGTCGACGATCGTCGGATTCTCCACGTGGCACCTGGCCATTGGGGACGGCGAGGCCACGCGGGAAGTACCGGTCGCCGGAGTGTCGGGGGAGTACTTCGGTCTCTTCGACGCGCGGCCGGCCCTGGGCCGGTTCTTCACCACCCAGGAAGACAGCTCGCCTCAAGGAACCAACGTCGCGGTCCTGGGGCATGCCTACTGGCAATCAGTGCTGGGTGGGAGGCCCGATGTGCTCGGGCAGGCCCTCCACATAGGCCGACTCACGTACACCGTCATCGGCGTCACTCCGCAAAACTTCGTCGGGCTCGACCAGGACGAAGTCCCGGCGGTCTACCTCCCGCTCATGTCCGCTGCGTGGAACTTGCGCCCGGAGGACCACCGGCGGGACTTCCATTGGGGCTTCCTCGGATTGGCCGCGGTGCGCGCGCCCGGCGTGACCAGGGACGCCGCCCAAAGTGAACTGTCGCATGCCTTCGTGGTGTCGAGCCTGGGAGAGCAACCGGGGAATCCCAAACACATCCACCGGGTCGAAGCGGGACACCTGGCGGTGGTGCTGGGCCCGGTGCAGCGAGACCGGGGTCCTGAGGCCGGGCCCGAAGCGTCAGTCGTCCAGTGGGTGACGGGCATGGCCCTGATCGTGCTCCTGATCGCCTGCGCCAACGTCGCTAACCTGCTCCTCGCGCGCGCCCTCACGCGCCGCCGGGAAATTGCGCTGCGCCTCGCGCTGGGCGTCAGCCGCGGTCGCCTGGCCCGACAACTGCTGACCGAAAGCCTGGTGCTCGCCGGTCTGGGCGGAATCGCCGGACTGGCGATCGCGCAATGGGGAGGAGCGACCATCCGCGCGCTGTTCCTCCCCGGAGCGACTGGTGGCAACATCCTGAACGACACCCGCACCCTCGCCGTCACCGTCGTCGCGACGCTCGCGGCCGCCCTCGCTACCGGGCTCGCCCCGCTGTTTCAGGCGCTTCGTTCCGACGTGGCCCGGGGGCTGTCCGCCGGAGCCCGGGACTCGGGGGCACGGTCGACCCGGCTCCGTCCCGCGCTGCTCGTGCTGCAGGCCGCCCTCTCGGTGGTTCTCCTGGTCGGGGCCGGTTGGTTCGTACGCAGCCTGTGGAACGTGCGGCGCCTGCACCTCGGGTACGATGTCGACCCCGTGATGCTCGTGACCCTCAATCGCCGCGGCGTTGCGCTCACCCCAGCGGAGGAGATCGCGCTGCAGAACCGGGTCGCCGACGCGGCTCGTTCCATGCCCGGGATTCGATCTGCTTCCCCGGCGGCGACCATTCCCTTCTGGTCCTTCGAGGGGCGGTACCTCCGTGTCGCCGGCATCGACAGCGTGGACCTCCTCGGAGACTTCATCCTCCAGGTCGGCGACACCGACTATTTCCGGACCATCGGCACCCCTATCGTTCGCGGCCGGGGATTCGAGCCCGCCGATCGCGCCGGCGCGCCATTGGTCACGGTCGTCAGTGCCGGGATGGCCCGAGCGCTGTGGCCAGGACAGGACCCACTCGGGAAGTGCATCCGCATCAATGCGGACACGGTGCCGTGCACCACAGTGGTGGGCGTAGTGGAGGATCAGCACCTGCATTCGTTCCAGAATCCTCGCGAGTACACCTACTACATCCCGCTCGCCCAGTACGCAGATCCGGTGAACATGATCCTGGTCCGGGTCCCTGGAGACGCGGCCGAGGCGCTGGAGCCGGTGCGGCGAACACTCCAGACCTTGATGCCGGGCGCTTCGTACGTGACCACCACGCCCCTGCGCTCGATGGTGGATCCCCGGATGCAGAGCTGGCGTTTCGGCGCGACGATGTTCGTGGCCTTCGGCGGTCTCGCCTTGCTGCTCGCCGCCGTCGGGCTCTACAGCGTCATCGCGTACGGCGTCGAGCAACGGCGCCGGGAGATCGGCGTGCGCCTGGCCCTGGGTGCGAGACAGGAGCAGGTCGTCCGCCTGGTGCT
>DATBCM010000426.1:0-1526 GCA_036270455.1 Gemmatimonadales bacterium
TTCACCATCCGCCTCGGGGCTACCCAGATACGGTACCCCAGGAATGGTCGGACGTACGCCCGCGCCACCGCGCTCTTATCCTCGTTGATCCGAAGGCGCAGCTTCGCGTAGAGAACACGCAGCACCTGCAGCACCCGCTTCCCCGCCCGCTGCGACCGCACGTACACATTGCAGTCGTCCGCGTACCGGACAAACGTGTGCCCGCGTCGCTCCAGCTCCTGATCCACGCGATCCAAGAGCACGTTCGCCAAGAGCGGCGAGAGCGGGCCTCCTTGCGGAGTCCCCTCGTACCGCGCCACCACCACCCCGTCGACCATGATGCCAGCCTCCAGGTAGCGGTGGATGATCCGGAGGAGACGCCGATCCCCGATGCGGTTGTCCAGCATTCCCCTGAGCACGTCGTGGTTCACCCGGTCGAAGAACTGCTCCAGGTCGACATCTACCACCCAGCATCTTCCCTCCTGGACGTACCGCTGCGCCTCCCGGACTGCATCGTGAGCGCGCCGTCCCGGTCGAAAGCCGTGGCTGTGCTCGGAGAACGTCGGATCGAAGATCGGTTGCAGGACCTGCAACACCGCCTGCTGGATGAACCGGTCCAGCACGGTCGGAATCCCCAATTGCCGGATTCCTCCCCCGCGCTTCGGAATCGCACACCGGCGCACCGGCTGCGGCTGGTAGCTCCCCGCCAAGAGCGCTTGACGGAGCGCCGCCCAGTGCACGCGTAAGTATGCCGGTAGAGCGTCCACCGTCATCCCGTCGACTCCCGGACTGCCCTGGTTCTGCCGCACGCGCTGCAACGCTCGCCTGAGGTTGCCGCGCTCGACCACCTGCTCCATCAGCTCGCGGTGGCCGATTCCTGAGCGTTCCCGTTCCTTTGCCGCTCGTCCGGCTTCGCCACTCGGCTGGATCGGCGGGGCTTCACCCCGCGTCTCCAGCAGGAGCTCCAGTTGGTCACTGGACATCTGGCGCATGGCCTTCCCACGGCTCAAGGTGGTACTCGCTCTCCTCTCCGTTCGGCCCTTCACCGCCCGCGACGGCGCAGCCCACGGTCGGCTACTACGGCCTCTGCTGACTTCTCGCGCCGCGACACGACCGCGTCACCCTTTCAGGTGTGAGGCGAGATCTCCCCAGGTAAGACCGATGACCGTCTCCGCACCGCCGCCGGATTTACACCGCCTGAGTCTTGGTCGTGAGAGCTTCGCGGTCCTTTGCCCGCTCGCCCTGCTCGGTAGTGCCTCGTATCCGGTTCGTGTCCCTCGACGCGCGGATGCGCTCCCCGCTGCTTTCAGCGCTCCCCTCACAGTCGGCGCCTGGCGGTTCGCTTGGGTCGTTACGACCAACTCCCCGGGGGACTTCCACCCCCAAGTCACCGTTCATGCTGGGCACACAAAGAAAAGGCCGCCAGATAAACCTGACGGCCTTCCGATGTGACGTGACCGAGTGATTACGGGGCCGCGGGCTTCTGCGCCTCGATGGCGTCGTGCCTCGCCTGCTTCTCGGCGTCCCCCGCAGCGTCGGCCGACAGG
>DATBCM010000427.1:0-8468 GCA_036270455.1 Gemmatimonadales bacterium
ACCGATCAAACGTCCTATCAAGGTTTCTCAGCTGGTCCGCCGTCGTCTCAAAGAACTCAAGCGCACTCCCCGCGAACTGGCTGAGGCCATCCAGGTCTCGGAGGAGTATGTCGCTGATTTGCTGGCAGGGCGTCGAGCCCCGCCGGCGCCGGGTCGGACCGATCTCTACGACCGCATGACCAAGTTCCTGCGGTTGCACCGGAACGACCTGCCCACCTGTGCCAAGGTGGAGCGTGAGTCCCTCGGCACCAAGCAGAAGCGCCCCGATCCCAAGGTCCGGGCTCTCCTGCTCGAGTTGTGCGAGCCGGTCAAAGCGAAGAAGCTCGACCGCCGGTTCACCGCCAAGCGGGACCAGGAGACGGCGGCGCTGGACCGCCTGGTCGCTTCGCGTCTGCTCGAAGTCGCGCAGGGATTCGTGCGGCGTCAGCTGGATGACGAAGTCGGCATCCGGGTGGCGGCCAACCGCGAGGGCGTGACGTATCTGCAGATGCGGATGCGGCTGCTCGAGTTCCTCGACACCACGGTCGAGTCGATGTCGGTGACCGATCACGACGTCTTCATTCGTCCGCGGATCGGGTTCTGGGACATCGATCTGGAAACGACGGCGATGCGGATCGTCCTGCGGTCGCAGGAGCCGGCGCCGCGTCAGCGCCGCGCGATGGGGTTCTAGAAAAGCCCCGAATTTCCTGCAAAAACACGGCGGGCCACCTCGATCGAGATGGCCCGCCGTTTTCTTCAGTGGTACCGCGCGTTCGTTACAGCTTGATGACGTTCTGCGCGGCCGGGCCCTTCGCGCCCTGGACGACTTCGAACTCGACCCGCTGACCCTCGGCGAGGGAACGGAAACCATCCGCCTGGATAGCGGTGTGATGCACGAAGCAGTCCTTTTCGCCGTTCTCGGGCGTGATGAAGCCGAAGCCCTTCGCGTCGTTGAACCACTTCACGGTACCGGTGATGCGTGCCATACTGGTGTGACTCCTGATGTGTTATGACCCGGCGGCCCTGCCGCCGTCGAGCGTCGGAAGTAACTCCCAGATACACGAACAGGACCATAGGCGATGCCCAGGTCCTGTAACGGTCTGGTTCTTTCGACCCCGGCACCATGCCGGAGCCCCTTCGCTCGGCAAGAAGAATCGTAGGATGTCACGATTATGTCAAGCCCGGAGGGGGGGTTTGACGCCTTCCCTCCCCGCCTTCAGTATTTGCCCCGCCACGCCGTCAGCTTCTCACCATTGGAGCCTCGATGCACCGGATCCTGCCTGTCACCCTGGCTGCCCTGCTCGTACCCGTACACCCCACCTCGGTGCCCGCGCGGGCGGTCTCCCCGGAGGTCCGGGCCCTCGCCGACACCGGCAAGAAGAACGGGGACCTGCCCCTCAAGACCACGCGAACGATCTCGTTCTCGACGTCGGAGGGCACTTGGCTCTCGCTCGACGTCTCGCCCGACGGCAAAGCAATCGTGTTCGAACTCCTGGGGGACCTGTACACCATGCCCATCACGGGAGGCACGGCGGTCCGGATCACCTCAGGCCCGGCCTTCGACTCCCAGCCGCGCTGGTCCAGGGACGGCAAGCAGATCGTCTTTCTGTCGGACCGGAGCGGGTCCGAGAACATCTGGCTCTGCGACGCGGACGGCAGTCATGCCAAGGCGGTCACCAAGGGCAGCAACAACCTGTACGCGTCGCCGGTCTACACGCCCGACGGGAACTACATCGTCGCGTCCCGCACCTCCGGCGTGCTGGGGTCGGTCTACGAGCTCTGGCTCTATCACAAGGACGGCGGATCCGGCACCGCGATGGTGAAGTCGGGCACCCCGGCCCCCGGTGTGCCTCAGGTCAACGCGCTCGGGCCGGCGTTCGGGAACGATCAGCGCTACGTGTACTTCTCCCGGAAGCGCGGCGGGTTCGGTTACAACCTCCAGATCAACGGCGGCCAGGAGTGGCAGATCGCGGTGTACGACCGGCAGACCGGCCAGACCAACGGCGTGACAGACGTCAACGGCTCGGGGATGCGCCCCATCCTCTCGCCGGACGGGAAGTGGATGGTGTACGCCACCCGCCACGACACCGCCACCGGCCTGCGCCTCCGCGACCTCACGACCGGCGATGAGAAGTGGCTGGTCTATCCCGTCACCCGCGACGACCAGGAGTCCCGCTTCACCCGCGACCTGGAGCCCGGCTCGGCGTTCACGCCCGACTCGAAGGCGCTGGTCACGAGCTTCGGCGGCAAGATGTGGCGCGTGGAAGTTCCGTCGGGGCAGGTGAGCGCCATTCCCTTCACGGCGCAGGTGGAGCAGCAGCTCGGACCGCTGGTGCGTTTCGATTTCCGCGTGGACACGGGCGACATTACGCTGCATCAGATCCGCGACGCCTCGACGTCTCCCGACGGCAAGCAGCTGGTGTTCAGCGCGCTCGACAAGCTCTACGTGATGGCCCTGCCCGGCGGCACGCCGCGCCGGCTCACCAGTGCCACCGTCCACGAGCAGGAGCCGGTCTGGTCGCCGGACGGCAAATCGATTGCATACATCACCTGGACCGACACCAGCGGGACCGTCAGCAAGGTGGCGGCGGCCGGCGGCACTCCGACCGTGCTTACCTCTGAGCCCGGCTTCTACGAGCAGCCGGCCTGGTCCCCCGACGGCAATCGCATCGTGTTTTACCGGGGCCCGCGGCAGGCGCATGAGACCGAGCACCGTGGTGCGGGCGAGGATCTGGTCTGGATCCCCGCGGCCGGCGGCGCGGCGACCCGCATCACCCGGATGGACGGCGGGGGGCGCCCCCACTTCGCCCGCGACCCGAACCGGGTGTTCGTGTACGACGGGGAGGAGCTGGTCTCGATGCGGTTCGACGGGACCGACCGGCGCTCCTGGATCAAGGTGACGGGATACACGTATCCCGGGCCCGGCTCCCAGCCCGGTACCGCGGAAGAAATCATCATGAGTCCCGACTCCGACCGGGTGCTGGTGGCCATCGGCAACAATGTCTACCTGGTCACACTCCCGGAGCTCGGGGGCACCACGCCCAGCATCAACGTGTCCGATCCGTCGTCCGCCTCGTTCCCGGTGAAGCGGCTCACCACCATCGGCGGCGATTTCGTCGGCTGGGCGCCCGACTCGAAGCGGGTCTTCTGGTCCATCGGCCGCTCGTTCTTCCGGTACGAGCTGGGGCGTGCCGACTCGCTCGAAAAGGCGAAGGTCATTCAGGACTCCGTGCGCACCGACTCGCTCAAGGGCGACACGCTGGCCAACGGGAAGCCCGACACGGTGGCCAAAGCCCGCATCGACTCGCTCAACAAGAAGCCGGCGTACGAGGCGGAGCGGACCGACGTGACGATCAAGGTGGCGCGGGACGTGCCGAAGGGGACCGTCGTGCTCAAGAACGCCCGCATCATCACCATGAAGGGGGATGAGGTCATCGAGAAAGGTGACCTCGTGATCACCGGGAACCGGATCGCCTGTGTGGGCAGCTGCACGACGCCCGCCAGCGCGACGGTGATGGATTTGACCGGGAAGACCATCATCCCGGGGCTGATCGACACCCACGCCCATCCGTGGCCTGAATGGGGCATTCACTCGAACGAGGTATGGAAGTACCTCGCCAACCTGTCCTTCGGCGTGACGACCACGCGGGATCCCCAGACGGCGACGACGGACGTCCTGACGTACGCCGACATGGTGGAAGCGGGACAAATCATCGGCCCGCGGATCTACCACACGGGTCCCGGCGTCTTCTGGAGCGAGGACGTCAAGAGCCTCGAGGACGCGAAGAACATTCTGAAGCGGTACAGCGACTTCTACGGCGTGCACACCATCAAGGAGTACATGACCGGGAACCGCAAGCAGCGGCAGTGGGTGATCATGGCGGCGAAGGAGCTGCGTCTGATGCCCACCACCGAGGGCGGCCTCGACTTCAAGATGAACCTGACCGAGGCGCTGGACGGCTATCCCGGGCACGAGCACAGCTATCCGATCATGCCGCTCTACAATGACGTGGTGCAGCTGGTCGCGCAGTCCGGCATCAACTACAACCCGACCCTGCTCGTGAACTACGGCGGTCCCTTTGCCGAGAACTACTTTTACGAGCATTACAACATCCACGACGACCCGAAGATCCGGCGCTTCTTCCCGCACGATGAAATCGACCAGCGGGCGCTGCGCCGGCCGGGGTGGTTCGCGGACGACCAGTACGTGTATCAGCGGATCGCGGCCAGTGCCGCGGCGATCGTCCGGGCCGGCGGCCACGTCGGCATCGGGTGTCACGGGCAGTTCGACGGGGAAGGGTGTCACTGGGAGACCTGGGCGTTCGTCGCGGGCGGGATGACGCCGCTCGAAGCGCTCCGCGTCGCCACGCGTGACGGCGCCTACGCCATCGGCTTCGAGCAGGACCTGGGATCGCTCGAGCCCGGCAAGCTGGCGGACCTGGTGGTCCTCGACGCCAACCCGCTCGAGGACATCCACAACACCACGAAGATCCACTATGTGATGAAGAACGGCCGCGTGTACGACGGCAACACGCTCGATCAGGTGTGGCCCGACAAGGTGGCCCTGCCGCGGATGTGGTGGTGGGGACAGGAGCCGGGAGGGAAGAACTAGATCTGCAGACGGCAGCACGGCAGCCCGCTTCGATGCGGAGCGGACTGCCGTCTGCTCCCTGCGCTGGTCGGGCTCGTTGACTTCGGTCGCCCTCTCGACTAGCCTTGTGATCGAACCGCGAGCTGGCATCCTTCCGAAGGACAGTCCCGCTCAGGAGCGGGCACCGGCGCTGTACACACGCCCGGACTCATTCCCCAGGTTCATCTCGACGTGGTGACTCCGCCGACGCCGGCACTGAGGCCGGAGGTGGAGTGCGTGTGTGTGAAGGAGTATCTGTTACATGCCGTTTTCCGCACTCGGGCTCATGCCCGAACTGGTACGCGCCGTGGCCGAGGAAGGCTACGAGCGTCCCACCCCCATTCAGCAGGAAACCATTCCCCTCGCGCTCGAGGGCCGCGACCTCATCGGTTCGGCACAGACCGGAACCGGGAAGACCGCGGCGTTCATGTTGCCCATCCTCCAGCGGCTCGCGAAGACGGGGAAGCCCGGCGCGACCCGGGCGCTGGTGCTCGTGCCCACGCGGGAGCTGGCCGAGCAGGTGGCGACGAGCGCGCGGGCGTATGGACGACACCTGATGGTCACCGCGGCCGCCGTGTACGGCGGCGTCGGGATGGAGCCGCAGACCAAGGCCCTGACCCGGGGCGTGGACGTCGTGGTGGCGACGCCGGGCCGTCTGCTGGACCACATGGAGCGCGGGCACGTGAATTTTTCGCGGCTCGAAGTCCTGGTCCTCGATGAGGCGGACCGGATGCTCGACATGGGGTTCGCGCCCGACGTCAACCGCATTCTCCGCGGCCTCCCGGTCGAACGTCAGACCATGCTCTTCTCGGCCACGATCTCGCGGGAGGTGGACGCGCTGGCGCGGAAGGCCCTGAACGGGCACGCGTCGGTCGAGATCGGGCGCCGGGCCCAGACCGCCGAGGGCATCGAGCATGTGATCGTGGCGGTGGACAAGGCCAAGAAAAAGGACGTCCTCGTCGCGATTCTGCAGGCCAAACCCGAAGGGCAGACCCTCGTCTTCACGCGGACCAAGTACGGCGCCGACAAGCTGGTGACCCACCTCAAGAAGAGCGGGATCCCGGCGCACGCCCTGCACGGCGACAAGGCGCAAAGCCACCGGCAGCGGACGCTCGATGAGTTCCGCGACGGGCGGACGGAGATCCTCGTCGCCACGGATATCGCCGCGCGGGGCATCGATGTGGATGGGATCCGGATGGTGGTGAACTTCGACGTCCCGAACGACCCGGAGGCCTATGTGCACCGGGTGGGCCGCACCGCCCGCGCGGGCGCGCAGGGGTTGGGCCTCACGCTGATCTCACCCGACGAGTGGCTGATGATGGCCGACGTGGAGAAGCTCATCGGCCGGAGCTTTCCGCGGGAAGTGATTCCCGGGTTCGAACCGTCGGTGCCCCCGCTGCAGCCGAAGCCCATGAAAGAGGTGGCGGCCAAGCCGGCCCGTTCGGTCGGGATGCGGACGGGCGGGCGTCGCCGCCGTTAGCGCTTGGCGATCGGGACGTAGGGGCGCTCCGGCGCCCCGACGTAGTCCTGTCTCGGCCGGGCGATCTTCTGCTCCTTGTCGAGCAGCATCTCCTGCCATTGGGCCAGCCAGCCGGGCGTCCGGCCGATCGCGAAGAGCACCGGGAACATGTCCACGGGGAATTTCATCGCCTCGTAGATGATCCCGGAGTAGAAATCCACGTTGGGATAGAGCTTGCGGGTGACGAAGTAGTCATCCTGGAGCGCGATGCGCTCGAGCTCGAGGGCCAGGTCGATCAGCGGGTTCTTGCCCGTCACCTCGAACACCTGGTCGGCGGTCTGCTTGATATACTTGGCCCGGGGGTCGTAGTTCTTGTAGACCCGGTGCCCGAAGCCCATCAGCTTCACCTCACCCCGCTTCACCCGTTCGACGTACGCCGGAACTTTCGCCTTGTCCACGATCTCGCGGAGCATGCGCAGGACCTGCTCGTTGGCGCCGCCGTGGAGGGGCCCGTACAGGGCGGCCGCGGCGCCGGCCATCGCGGAGTAGGGATCGGCGTGCGAGGACCCGATGGACCGCATCACCGCGGTGGAGCAGTTCTGCTCATGGTCGGCGTGGAGGATGAAAAGCACGTCCATGGCCCGCTCGAGGACGGGGTTGGGGACGTATTTCACCTCGGTCGCCTTGAACATCATGTTCAACAGATTTCCGGTGTAGCTCAGATCGTTGTCGGGATAGGCGTAGGGCATCCCGATGTTGTGCCGATGGGCGAAGGCCGCGAGGGTCGGGGTCTTGGCGATGAGGCGGAAGATCTGGTTCTGGCGTGACACCTCGTCGTCGATGTGCTTCGCCTCGGGATAGAAGGTCGAGAGCGCCGCCACGGTCGACACGAACACGCCCATGGGATGGGCGTCGTGGTGGAACCCGTCGATGAACTTCTTGATGTTCTCGTGAATGATGGTGTGGTGGACGACGTTGTAGACCCAGCTCTCCAACTCCGCCTGCTTCGGCAGCTCCCCCTGCAGCAGCAGGTACGCGGTCTCCAGGAAGGTGCTCTTCTCGGCCAGCTGATCGATGGGGTAGCCCCGGTACCGCAGGATCCCCTTGTCACCGTCGATGTAGGTGATCGAGCTCCGGCACTCGGCCGTGTTCATGTAAGCCGGGTCGTAGCTCATCAGCCCGAAATCATCTGCCCCGGTGCGGATTTGCCTGAGATCGGCAGCCCGGATCATGCCATCCTGGATGGGCAGTTCGTAGTTCTTGCCGGTGCGGTTATCGGTGACGGTCAGCGAGTTGGTCGGCACAACGCGTCCTGGAGTGAGGGGTGACGGGCCGAAAGATAACCGGGGTCTCCCTCTTTTCAGAATGCCGGTTTGACGTATCTTCGCCCCGGTGACCGCGACCCCGACCCCCCCGAAACGTCCCAGCCTGTACCCGACCAAGTCGGGCGCCGGCGCGCTGTTGGGCGAGCAGCTGGCGGCTCGCGGGTACCGCTCCTGCATTCTCCTGGGAGTCACCCCCGAGGGGGTGGAGATCGCCGCCAACGCCGCCAAGGCCATGGGGGCGTCCTTCGACGTCATCGTCGCGTCGTTCATCAAGCTGGGATCGAATCTCGCGCCTATCGGCGCCATGGCCGAATCGGCGCCGGCCGAGATGGACCCGGACTTTCAGCCGGGGATGAACCTGCTGGAGAAGCTGCAGGGGGCCATCGAGGAGTCCCGCGCCCGGGTGCGGCAGGACCTGGTGCTCTATCGCACGCAGCGGCCCGTGAAGCCCGTGAAGGGGAATGTGGCCGTCATCATCGACGGCCAGGTGATCTACCCCTGGCGGGTGCTCGCCGCCGCCAAGGCGGTGGAGCAGCTGGGCGCCATGAAGGTGGCGATCGCCACTCCGGTGGCCACGGAAATCGCAGCCGGCAGGATTCGGGCGAGGCAGTATGAATTCGTCTGTCCGAGCATCGTTGCGGACGAGACCGGACATCCCTCGCCCTACGGTGACTCGTCGGGAGACAGTCCGGACAGACTACGGAGCATCATGATCGCCCACCAGGCAGCGTAGACGGTTAAACGGTTAGACGGTTAGTCCCGCATTAATTGCGTCCCAGACGCGTCAATTTGGTACGCTCGTTCCAAGAGTTCCCCGCAGAATAACGTCGTGAAACCCTACGAGCGTCTTGCGGCCTGGCGCCACTGTCATCGTCTCGCGCTCCTTGTCTACCGGGTCACATCGAACTTCCCCAAGTCCGAGTTGTACGGCGTCACCTCGCAGATGCGACGGGCGGCGACCGGGGCCTCCGCCAACCTCGCCGAGGGATCGGCCAAGCGGGGATCACGGGAGTATCGTCGGTTCATCGATATGGCGGTGGGGTCGCTTGCCGAGGTTTCTTACTACGCGTTGTTG
>DATBCM010000428.1:0-6017 GCA_036270455.1 Gemmatimonadales bacterium
GTGCTGTACACGGGACGGACGGTGCGGGCGGCGCTCGATGAGCTCGCCGACTTCGGCCGGCCGGCGCGGATCTCCCTCTGCGTGCTGGTGGACCGCGGTGGCCGGGAGCTGCCCATCGCGGCGGACGTGGTCGGCAAAGCCGTGAAGACGGGTCCGAAGGACCGGGTGGACGTGTCGGTGCAGGAGCTGGACGGCAGGGACGAGGTGAGCGTGGTGCGGGGGACGGGAACGTGATGACTCTGGGGAAGGACCTGGTCGGGCTCGAGCACCTCTCACCCGAGCAAATCCGGCTCATTCTCGATACGGCGGAGCCCTTCAAGGAGGTCTCGGAACGCCCCATCAAGAAGGTTCCGGCGCTCCGCGGGAAAACCATCGTCAATCTCTTTTTCGAATCCTCCACCCGCACCCGCATCTCGTTCGAGTTCGCCGAAAAACGCCTCTCGGCGGACACCGTGAACGTGGCGGCCTCGGGCTCGTCGGTCTCGAAGGGCGAGACGCTCGTCGACACCGCCCGGAATCTGGAGGCGATGCGGATCGACATGGTGGTGATCCGGCACGGATCGTCGGGTGCGGCGCAGTTCCTGGGGTCCCGGATCCGCTCCAACGTGATCAACGCCGGAGACGGCAAGCACGAGCACCCGACGCAAGGGTTGCTCGATCTCTTGACGATTCGGGATCGTCACGGACGGATCGAAGGACTCAAGGTGTGTCTGGTCGGCGACATCCTGCACAGCCGCGTCGCCCGCTCCAACATCTGGGGACTCACCAAGCTCGGCGCCGAGGTGGGCGTCTGCGGTCCGCGCACGCTGATGCCGCGCGGGATCGAGGAGCTGGGGGTCCAGATGTTCGACCGGATCGAAGCCGCCATGGAGTGGGCCGACGTGCTCAACGTGCTCCGGCTCCAGCTCGAGCGGATGGAGAAGGGATTCATCCCCTCCCTCCGCGAGTACTACCGCGTCTTCGGAGTGACGGAAGAACGGCTGACGCAGGCCAAGCGCGACATCACAATCATGCATCCGGGACCGATGAACCGCGGCGTGGAGATCGACAGCCGCGTGGCCGACGGACCGCACAGCGTGATCCTCGAGCAGGTGACGAACGGCGTGGCGATCCGGATGGCGGTGCTCTATCTGCTGGCGGGCGGCAAACCCGAGCTGGCGGATGCAGCCAAGCACTCCGGAGGCGCGGAATGAACCGGCCCCTCCTCCTCAAGGGCGGGCGGGTCATCGATCCGAGCCGCGACGTCGATCTGGTGGCGGACCTTCTGGTGCAGGACGGCAAAGTCGCCGGGATCGGCCAGGGGCTCGGCGCGCCGGACGGCGCCGAGACGCGCGACGTGAAAGGGATGATCGTCGCGCCGGGGCTCGTGGACGTCCACGTGCATTTCCGCGAACCGGGTAACGAAGACGAAGAGACCGTCGCCTCCGGCGCACGCGCCGCGGTGACGGGCGGGTACACGGCCGTGTGCGCCATGCCGAATACGGATCCGGTCACCGACAACCAGGCGGCGGTGGGGTTCATCGTCCGCCAGTCGGTCCGCGCGGGACTCGCGCGGGTCTACCCCATCGGCGCGGTGTCGGTGGGGCAGAAGGGCGAGAAGCTCGCCGAGTTCGGTGAAATGGTTGGCGCCGGGGCCGTCGCGGTGTCAGACGACGGAAAGCCCGTCGCCTCCAGTCACCTGATGCGCACCGCGCTCGAGTACTCGCGGACCTTCGACATCCCGGTCGCCGACCACTGCGAGGAGCCGACGCTCTTCGCGGGCGGGGTCATGCACGAGGGACTCGTCTCGTCCCGCCTCGGCCTCAAGGGGATCCCGGCGGCGGCGGAGGAGATCATGGTCGCGCGCGACCTCCTGCTCGCCGAGCTGACCGGCGGTCACGTGCATCTGTGTCACATGTCGACGCGGGGGTCGGTCGAGCTGATTCGCCGCGCCAAGGAGCGGCACGTCCGCGTGACCGCGGAGGTGACGCCGCACCATCTCACGCTGACCGATCACGCCTGCGAGGGTTACGACACCCACGCCAAGATGAACCCTCCGCTGCGGGAGGCGGCCGACGTGGCGGCGCTCCGGCAGGGCCTCGCGGACGGCGTGATCGATTGCATCGCCACCGATCACGCGCCCCACGCCTACGACGAAAAGGACGCCGCGTTCGACGACGCGCCCTTCGGCATCATCGGCCTGGAAACGGCCTTCGGCGTGATGCACACGGAGCTCGTGGAGGGTGGAGTGCTGAATTTGCCCGAGCTGATCAACCGGATGACCACGGCTCCGGCCCGGGCCTTCCACCTCCCGGGAGGAGGCCTCCGGATCGGGGCAGTGGCCGACGTCTGCGTGCTGGACGTCACCCAGCCCTGGACGGTGGACCCGGCCCAGTTCCACTCCAAGAGCCGCAACTCGCCCTTCGGGGGCCGCCGGGTGACGGGGCGGGTCCGGATGACCATGGTGGCCGGCCGTATCGTGCACGATACGCCCTAGGTTTGTATCTTCCGGGCTGATCGGTCCTTACACGTAGTTGGAGCGCCCTGATGGCCAAAACGCCTTCCAAAGGCACTGTCGCGATCCAGCGCCTGCTGGAGGAGCGGCGGCAACTCGAATCCTGGATTGCCCGCATCGATGCGGCGGCGGATGCTACGCCCGCCGCCGTGCGGGGGCGGGTCCGCTCCGACTACGAAACCCGTCTCATCACCGTTATCAAAGAACTCAAGAACCACATGGAAGCGGCGCGGGAGGTCATCGCGCAACGCCGCCAGGTGCTGAAGGACCTGCAGGAGAAGGAAGCCGACGCCGCCGAGGCGCTCTCGGAGGCGGAGCTCCGTCATGCGGTCGGGGAGTACGACGAGGGCCAGTGGACCCAGGTGCACAAGGAGGCCCTGTCCGAGCTCGTCTCGGTCCGTGAAGAGCTGCAGGTGGTGCAAGTGGAGGTCGAGAAGCTCGAGGAGATCGACGCGCTGGCCACCGATGCCGCGCCTCCGAAGCCTGCGCCCAGGCCGGCTCCGCCACCGGCCCCCGAACCGTCCCTGACGGTGGTGTCGGACCGCGGCAAGAACCAGACGATCGCGCCGACTTCGCGCCCGCAGCCCCGGCCGGAAGAGAAAAAGCACGAGCCGGTGGACGAGCTGGCGTTCCTGAAGTCCGTGACGGAGGATGCCCGCGGAGGCGGGGTGTCGCCTCGCCGGGCGAGTGGCGCGCAGTACCAGCCCGCGGAGCCGGGCGTTTCTCCAACGCCCCCCGAGCCGCCCGCACCGCCGCCGATGGCCACCCGGGCCCCGCGGATCACGCAGGAGACCGACCCGGTCATCGCGGAATCGGGCGAGGAGCCGGTGAAGACGCTGAAGTGCAAGGACTGCGGGACGATGAACCTGCCGACGGAGTGGTACTGCGAGAATTGCGGGGCGGAGCTCGCGGCGCTGTAGTCGGCCGAAGAAAATCAAAAGGGGCGCCCTTTGCCGGGTGCCCCTTTTTTCATTGGTTCACTTCTTGGATCGGACCAGCGCCGCCAGACGCGATTTGTGTCTCGCGGCGTTGTTCTTATGGATCAGGCCTTTGCGGGCGGCCCGATCGAGCAGCTGGACGGCGCGGCCGTAGGCGGTGGTCGCGGCGGCCTTGTCGGCGGCGGTACGGACGCGCTTCACGGCGGTCCGGAGCTCAGACGTCTGAGCGCGGTTCACGAGGGTGCGGGCGCGGGCCTGGCGCAACGCCTTCTTTGCGGACTTGATTTTCGGCACGAGGTCTCCTGTTCGAGGCGCGGAAAATAGACGGTAAGTTGTGGGGGATCAAGGCCCTACGACGTTGACCGGGAGGGGGGCGTTTTCCTATCTTAGATCGTCGCAAACCGGGGACGTAGACGCAGGACTTCACGGTCGGGGGAGGGATCGCATGAGCGCCCCAGCCAATCCAACTGGGCCTGTGATGACCGGCCAACCGGGCTTCGTCATCGAGCTGGAGCAGTTCTCCGGCCCCCTGGATCTCCTGTTGCACCTGATCCGGGAAGATGAAGTCGACATCACTGACCTGCCCATCTCGAAAATCGCCGACCAGTTCCTCTCCGTCATCAACGATCTCGGTCTGAATCAGGCCGCGGACTACCTCGAAATGGCCGCGCGCCTCCTCCGGATCAAGGCGCAGATGCTGCTCCCGCGCCATCTCGGCGACGACGAATGGGAGGACCCGCGCTCGGAGCTGGTCCGCCGCCTGCTCGAGTACCAGCAGATTCGCGAGCTGGTCGACTGGCTGCAGCGCGCGGCCGCGGCCCGGGCCGAGCAGTATGGACGCGGCTATGAAGCGCCGGCCCCGGATGCGCCTCCCGCACCCCTCGAGATCGAGCTGAACGATCTTCTGGCGGCGGCGGAGCGGGTGATTTCCCTCATTCCCGAGCCGATGATTCATCGTGTCGTGCCGCGTCCGCTGGACGTGGAGGGCGCCACCCGACGGATTCACATGCTGCTCGAGTCCCGGGCCGAATTCGGCTGGCTGGACCTCGTGGGCGAGGCGCCCACGATCGTGGACGTGCTGTCGGCGTTCATCGCGCTCCTCGAACTGGCCAAGCGGCAGACGATTACGCTCGACCAGCCCTCTCCCTTCGCTCCCATGGTGATCCGGCGTGAGTCCCCTCGCGAAGCTGCTTGAGGCGGCGCTCTTCGCCTCCTCGCGGCCCCTGACGGTCGAGGAGCTCGCGACCCTCGACGCCGAGTCGGGCGAAGGGGCGGTCCGCGCGGCGCTCGAGGAAATCCGGGCCGAGTTCGACGGGGACCGGCATGGCGTGAGTCTCGCGGAAATCGCCGGAGGCTGGCAATTCCTCACGCGCCGCGAGCATGCCGAGGCGATCGACCGCGCCGCCTTCGCGCTGCGCCCGCGCCGGCTGTCGCCCGCGGCGCTCGAGACGCTGGCCATCATCGCTTACCGCCAGCCGGTGGGCCGGATCGAAGTGGACGAAATCCGCGGAGTCGATTCGGGGGCGGTGATCGACAAGCTGGTGGAGCGCGGCCTGATCGAAGTCGCTTCCCGGGGTGAAGGACTGGGCCGCCCGCTGCTGTACGGTACCACGCCGCAATTCCTCGAGATGCTCGGTCTACAGGATTTGGAGGATCTGCCGCGGCTCGAAGAGCTGTCGGTCGCCCTCCGCCCGCCCGCGGCGGCCGAACCCGAATGACCGAGATGCGCCTGCAGCGCGCATTGGCGCGCGCAGGCGTGACGTCCCGGCGCAAAGCCGAGGACTTGATCCGCGCCGGACGGGTGCGGGTGGACGGCGTCGTCGCCGAGATCGGCAGCAAAGTGGACACCGGCCGACAGCGGGTCACCGTGGACGGGAAGCCGCTCGCCGCGCCCTCGGTGGCGTGGTTCGTCCTCAACAAACCGCTGGGATACGTCGTGAGCCGCGGGGATCCCGAGGGCCGCAAGACCATCTTCGATCTCCTCCCGAAAGTCCCGGGGCTCACCTACGTAGGAAGGCTGGACGTGATGACGTCGGGCCTCCTGATCTGCACCACCGACGGGGACGCCGCCCACCGGCTCACGCACCCGCGCTTCGCGGTCGAGCGGACCTACTGGCTTCAGGTGCACGGGCGGTCCGCGGCCGAAGTCAAAAAGGCGCTGATGGGAAAACCGGTGGTGGAGGGACGGCCGGTGGTGATCCGGGTCGCGCGGGTACGCCCGGTCGGGAAGAGCCTCGAGATCGAGCTGACGCTCGCGGAAGGGCGGCACCGCATCGTCCGTCGTCTGGCCGAGCTGCTGGAGCTGAAAGTCGAATGGCTGCACCGGGTGTCGTACGGTCCGGTGCGACTGGGCAAGCTGGCCGAGGGAAAGTGGCGCGCGCTCACGCCGCGCGAGATCGACGCCATCGGACGGATCCATGCACCTCGCTGACCGGACGGTGATGCTGCTCGGGGGCTCGGGGCTGGTCGGACACGCGGTGGCCCGGCGGGTGCTGGCCGAGGGCCCGCGCCGGCTGGTGCTGGTTTCCCTGTTCGAAGACGAGGTGAAGGGCGCCGCGCAGGCATTGGCGCCCTATCGCGGCAAG
>DATBCM010000429.1:0-2995 GCA_036270455.1 Gemmatimonadales bacterium
GCAATCATGTCCGCTACGCCCAGATCGAGCATTTCAACTCCTTTGGACGCCACGAGGATCTCGATCTTTCCCAGATCGTCGGGGTGGGCGTGTGGGTCGCGCCGAATGTGTTGGGATATGGACCCCACGCGGGAGTCGCCCCGCGCGCGCACTTCCAGGTGTCGGGCGCGTGGCCCAGCGGGTTCGTTTCGCTCCGGGCGCAGGCGCTGGGGATGTACACTCGCTCCGGTCTCGACTCGGGCCGCGTGACGTCTGCGCTGACCGTGGTGACCACCTCCGTCCCCAGTCAGACGTTGATCTTGCATCTCGAGGGCGGCGCCGTGACGGGCACCGCACCGGGGGGCGAGTTCGACCTCTGGCGTGACGGAAATGGGCCGCGGCTCTACGGCGCGCACGAGTTCACGGGCTCGCGGATGGTCTGGCTGGCGCTCGACGACCGGATCACCCTCGCCAGCGAAGTGTGGAGTCTCTTCGGGCTGGGTGTGGCGCCGTTCTTTGATTGGGGTGGCGCGTGGTACGGCATCCAGAAGCCGCGGACCGCCTCCGACATGGGAGTCTCGCTCCGGGTGGGACCGACCCGGTCGATCGGGGGCGACGTGATCGAGTTCGCGGTTGGCTACCGGGCCGGGCCCTTCATACAGGCCGGGCAGCATTGGGCCGCCACCTTGGGGACCGGGGTGTTCTACCGTTAGGAGGGGCTGTGACCGCACTCGACCGCATTGCCCAGATCGCGATCAACGTCCACGACCTGAAGCGTGCCACCGACTTCTATCGCGACACGCTCGGACTCCGCCTGCTTTTCGAAGCACCCAGCCTCTCCTTCTTCGACTGTGGCGGGATCCGCCTTATGCTCGGGAAGGCCGAAAAGCCTGAGTTCGATCACCCAGGCTCGATTCTATACTACCAGGTTTCGGACATCCAAGGGACCCACTCCGAGCTCACCCGGAAGGGGGTCAAGTTCGAGGACACGCCCCACGTGGTAGCGCCCCTGGGCCCGAACGACCTCTGGATGACCTTCTGCCATGACTCCGAGGGCAATCTCCTCGCCTTGACCGCGGAAGTACCGCGCTAAGTCGCTAGTCGACCCCCCGTCATCGGCGGACTCATGAGACGAAGGCGGCGGCACCGGGCGACTAATATCTTGGGGCGTGACCGGCGCCCCGAACCCGCCCCAACGGCCCTGGACCAGCCGAGCGCTCTTGCTCGTGCTGGTCCTTGGCGCGGTTTACCGACTGGTGCCGTTCTTCCAGAATCCGTCGCTGATTGTCGACGACGCGATGCTCGCGCTGAACGTCGCGACCCGCTCGTTCGGCGGCCTGCTTCGTCCCCTGGATCTCTACCAGGCCGCCTCCCCGGCTTTTCTCTGGGCCCTAAAGCTCCTCACGCTCGGGCTCGGCGTGAACGAATTCGCACTGCGCGCGCTTCCGCTGCTCGCGGGGTTGGTGCTGCCCTATTCGGTCTGGGCGCTCGCTGGACGCCTGCGTCCCGGGTCGGGGGACCCGGTTCCGGTTATCGCGGCCGCACTCGCCGCCTTCTCTCCGATCATCCTGCAGTACAGCGTCAGCGCCAAACCCTACGTGGTGGACGCCCTCGCTACGACCATTGTCCTCCACTGCGCCCTCGGGGTGCTTGATCACCCGGACGAACGCCGCGTCTGGTGGAAGTTGATGGCCGCAGGGACAGGGGCGCTCCTCTTTTCAACCCCGTCCGTGTTCGTGCTGGGCGGAGTCGCCCTCACACTTGGTGTCTCCGGTGCCGGGCGCCGAGGTGTCGCCCTGATGGCCGGAGTGTGGGGCTTTCTGTTCGGCGTGATCTATTTCGCCATCATGCGCCCGGAATCAGTGAACCCGTACATGCGCACATTCTGGGCGGCACGGTTTCTCTCCGCTACCACCCTGGCGCACCCCGGCATGGCGTGGGACGTGGTGAAGCGACTGCCGGCGGGCACGCTACTCACGGCCCGGGGAACTGACGAGCCGACGGTTCTTCTCTGGGGGCTGGCGGCGTTCGGTGCGTGGCGCCTGTGGCATAGGAATCCGGGACGCACCGCCCTCCTGCTCGCGCCCCTAGTCGCGGTACTGGCCGCAGCCACCTTGTCCCTCTACCCGATCAGCCCACGGCTCGACGTTTTCGCCGCCCCGATAGGCTTCCTCCTGTTTGCGGCTGCCTGGGACTGGACCGAGGGGCTCGGTCGCGCGGTGAGGATCGGGTCTCGTGCGGCGGCGGTGCTTCTGGTCCTAGGTGTCGCGATGCAAGGCGTCAAGACGACTTGGGCTCCCGGAATCAGGTCTATCGCACGGGTCCCCCGAGGGGTGGCACCCGCGTACGTGTTCTGTGCAGCTATTCCGGCCTGGGTCCTTTACACTACGGACTGGAGACATCCCGACACAGCCCGCGTGCGGGAGATCCTGGCTACACAGACCGCTGAGGGGGAGGCCTTCTTCAATGCGGCCGGGAGAGGGCGCGCGGTGTCCGACACGGAAGGGATCGGGTTGCGGGTTCGGGACGGGGACCGGGTGGAGCTGCTCGGCTTGGCGCCGGGGATCCAGTACCGTGAGGGTGAGATGTTCAGCCAGGGTGCGCCGGATCCGGGATGGGCCGCCCGGGAAACTGAGCGAATTCGCGACGCGGGGGCGAACGTCTGGGTGGTGGCGGTTCCGACGAACTCAGCCGTCGTCCGCGAGCTCCTCGACAGTCTCAAAGGTCGCGGGGCTCGGGAGACCGTCGTACGGATGGATCATCAGGCGGCCCTCCTGCAGCTGCACTTCCAGCCGTGACGGCTCCGGCGCAAGAGCCCCGGGTGTCTCGCCGGCTCGTGGCGATTCTGGTCATCGGAGCGGTGGCCCGACTCGTTCCTTATTTCCGGCGGCCCTCGCTCTCCATCGACGAGGCCATGCTTTCGCTCAGCATCGCGTCCCGCTCGCTTGCCGGCCTGGTCCATCCCCTCGACTACGGCCAGACTGCGCCTCCACTCTACTTGTGGCTGACTCACGGG
>DATBCM010000430.1:0-2674 GCA_036270455.1 Gemmatimonadales bacterium
GAAGGTCCCCAACGATTGGAGTGGCGAACGCCATGACGGCAGTAGAAACCAAGGACTTCGACCTGATCATCGTCGGCGCGGGCCCGGCGGGGCTCTGTGCCGCGATGTACGCGGGGCGGGGGATGCTCAACGCGGTCACGCTCGAACGGGGCGCGCCGGGCGGTGAGCTGCTCAACACGGACCTGATCGAGGACTACCCGGGCTTCGCCAGCGTGAAGGGCTGGGAGCTGGCCCAGCAGATGGCCGACCACGCCCAGAAGTTCGGGGCGCGGATCGACACGGCGACGGTGGACAAGATCGCGCGAGCGGGTGACGACCGGTTCGCTGTGACGACCATCGGCGGCCCCACGTATCGCGCTCCCACGGTGATCCTGACGGCGGGAGGCACTCCGGTGAAGCTCGGAATTCCGGGCGAGAAGGAGTACGCCGGGAAAGGGGTGTCGTATTGCGCGGTCTGCGACGGCGCGTTCTTCAAGGGGGAAGTGCTGGCCGTAGTGGGCGGGGGGGACGCCGCCGTCGAAGAGGCCGACTACTTGACCCGCTACGCATCGAAGGTCTACATCGTGCATCGCCGGGACCAGTTCCGCGCGTCGAAGATCGTTCAGGAACGAGCGTTCGCGAATCCGAAGATCGAAGTGATCTGGAACAAGACCGTGCCGGAGATCGCCGGTGGCGAAAAAGGCGTGCAGCACCTCGTGCTCGAGGACGTGAACACGCAGGAGCGGTCGACGCTGCCGGTGGGTGGCGTCTTCATCTTCATCGGTTTCAAGCCCAACACCAGCCTCGTGGCCGAGCATGTGCAGCACGATGCCGGTGGGTACCTGGTCACGGACGAGCGGATGATGACGTCGGTGCCGGGTCTCTTTGCGGCGGGCGACGTGCGGGCGCAGATCACGCGGCAGGTCACGACCGCCGTCGGGGACGCCACCACGGCGGCCATCGCGGTCGAGAAGTACCTCGCCAGCTGGCGGGAGTCGCACACCAGAGTCCCTGCGTGAAGGTGCTTCAGATCCCCGGTGTGCAGTTCGTCGAGAACTGCTACCTGGTGATCGACGAAGCCGCGAAGGCCTGTGCGGTAATCGATCCGGGAGAGCAGTCCGGGCTCGTCCTGCACAAGCTCCGCGAATCCGGGACCACGCCCGTGGGCATCTGGCTGACCCATGCCCACATCGATCATGTCCTGGGGGTGCCGGAGGTATCGGCCGCTACGGGGGCGCCCGTGTACCTGCACCCCGCTGACCGGGAGCTGTACGACGCCGTGCCCGACCAGGCGTCGTGGTTCGGTCTGCGGGCGGATCCGCTGCCGCCGCCGCACCGCACCCTCGCGGCCGGGGAGGGCCTCCACGTCGGAGGGCTGGAGTTCACGGTCCGGCATACACCGGGGCACTCACCCGGCCACGTCGCCTTCGTGGGTCCCGGAGCCGTCTTCGACGGGGACGTTCTCTTTCAGGGCTCCATCGGCCGGACCGACTTGCCGGGCGGGGACTTCGACACACTCCTCGACAGCATTGAGCGGGAGTTGCTTGTGCTCCCGGATTCGACCATCGTGTACCCGGGACATGGACCCGCAACCACTGTCGGCGCCGAGCGCCGGACCAACCCCTTCCTCCGTGGAGTCGCCTAAGCCGCGACCGCGCTGCCTCCGCTGTGGCGCTGAGGTCCGCCCCAAGGCCCGGGGCTGCAAGAACCCCTGCTGGAACTGCGGCTTCATCTATCCGCTCGGCGACTGCTCTGACTAGCTGGCACGTCATCATCCCGCATCTCCTGGCACTCCTGCTCCTCGGGCTGGACGTGCTGGTCCGCGCCTGGCGGATTCAGCTCTCGGTCTGGTGCGCGGGCGGGAAGCTCTCCCTGCGGAATGCGGTGCAGCTCAACCTGTACGGTGAAGTGGTATCAGCGGTCACCCCGAACCGGCTCGGCGGGGAGCCGGCCCGGTTTGTGGGCATGACGGAGTCGGGCCTGCGGGTGGTCACCGCGCTGGTGGGTCTCGGCGTCGAAGTCGCCGCCGAGTGGCCCGTCTTCCTGGTGATGGCGGCGGGGTTGGCGATTTACTACATCCCGGATTTTGAAGTCCAGGCGGCGCGGTGGCTGCGACATCACCTGGCGGCGGACCTGGTGGTCATCGAGCTGGCCGTGCTGCTCGTCCTGCTGGCCATCTACTTGATCCAGAAAGTCGTCCGGGGCGGTACCATCCGGCACCGGGTGCGGCGGCAATGGCGGGTGGCCTGGGCCCACGTGCGCCGGGCGCCCTGGTGGGTGATGGCCGCGAACGCGGGGCTCACCGCCATCAGCCGGGCGGCCCGGGCCGCGATTCTGCCCGCCCTCGCGTACGGTATGCCCGATCCACCGGATTTCAGCGAGATGTTCTTCGGTGCCCTCGCGCTCCTGGCCGCACCCCTGGTCGTCCCGCTCCCGTCCGGTGGAGGGGGGATCGAGGCGGCGTTCTACGGCGGCTTCGCGGGTGATTTCGGCGACCGGCAGGTGGGCATGCTGCTCTTGTTCCGCATCTACTCGATCGTGATCCTCGCGGTGGCCGGTGGCGTCGTCATGATCCGGAATCTGGGACTGAAGGCAGCCAAGGAGCTGTTCAGCATCGGGTACGGAAAGCGCGCCAAGTCCTAGCCCGGTCTATATTCCGCCATGGACATGAGAAACGAAAAGGATCCTCTGGGCG
>DATBCM010000431.1:0-1932 GCA_036270455.1 Gemmatimonadales bacterium
CCCCGGCCGAGCGTCGCCCCACGCGGTGCTCGAGGTCGACTGGCCGTTTTTCGGGGAGCTCTGCCGGGTCCTGGCCCTCAAGGTCTTTCGCGCCTACGACCCCGAGCTGGTCCTCGGGATCGCCCGGGCGGGTGTGATTCCGGGCGCCGTGGTGGCAAGCATCATGCAGCGCGACTTCGCGTCCATGGCCATCACCCGGTCCGAATCGGGAGCCCGGCCCGTCGTCATCGCCGGACCGCCGCGCCTGGTGACCGGCCGCCGGATCCTCATCGTGGACGAGACCTGCGACACCGGGGACACCATGAAGCTGGCCCTCAACGCGGTCCGCGAGCTTCGTCCCGCGGCCGTGAAGACGGCGGTCTCGTTTCGCACCGGGCCCTACCAGGTCGACTTCTCCGCCCTCGAGACCGAGAGCTTCATCATCCTTCCCTGGGACCGCGAGGTCATCAAGAACGGGGAGATCGTGGTCCGCCCGGACTACGCCGACAAGCTCCGCGGTCTGTAAGCCTTGAAGGACCGTCTCGAGTCCGCCCTCCGCGCGTCCCGCGCGGACTACACCGAAATCCGCGTCGAACGCACTTGGGCCACCGGCGTCTCCTTCCGGGGCCGCCGGCTGGAGACCGCCACTGCGTCGGAGGACGTGGGAGGATGCGTGCGCGTGCTGTCGAAGGGGCGGGGCTGGGGAGTCGCGGCGTTCACGTCGCTCGACCAGCTCTCCGCGATGGTCGAGCGGGCGCAGGAGCTCTCCCGGGCCGTCGTGCTGGATGAGCCCATTCGGCTGGCGGATGTGGCGCCCCAGACCGCGGAGGCGTTGCTCGATCTGGATGGGGATGTCCGGGGCGTCTCCCTCGCGGACAAGACGAAGCTGATCCAGGCCTACAACGGTGAGATGCTCGCCGTCTCCGGGGCCATCACCGACACCATCGCCAACTACCACGATGAAGTGACCGAGTACTGGTTCGTGAATTCAGAAGGAACGAGCCTGCACGAGCTCCGCCCCGAGGTCACCATTTCCGGCACGGCCATCGCCCGGAAGAACGGCACCATCGAGAAGGCCCTCGAGTCGATCGGGCTTCGGAAGGGCTGGAACAGCGTCCACACTTTCGCGTCGGGGTTCAAGCGGGCGGGGGAACGGGCAGCGGAGCTGCTGCAGGCGCCGTCCGTCCGGGGCGGCCACTACCCGGTCATTCTCGACCCCGAGATGGCCGGCGTGTTCATCCACGAGGCGTTCGGACACCTCTCGGAAGCGGACTTCGTGTACGAGAACCCGCAGGCGCGGGAGATGATGACCCTGGGCCGCCGGTTCGGCCGGAAGGTCCTGAACGTCGGCGACAACGGCTCGGTCGAGGGGCTTCGCGGCACCATGCCCTTCGACGACGAAGGAGTCCCGACGCAAGACTCGGTGCTCATCAAGGAGGGGGAGCTGGTCGGCCGCCTCCATTCGCGGGAGACCGCGGCCCGGATGGGCGAACGCCCCACCGGCAACGCCCGGGCCCTGTCCTTCCGCCACCCGCCGATCGTCCGGATGACCAACACCTACATCGGTAACGGCGAGGGGACCTTCGCGGACCTCATCAAGGACGTCAAACTGGGCGTTTACGCGTGCTCGGCCTTCGGCGGGCAGACCATGCTCGAGAGTTTCTCGTTCACGGCCGCGTACGGACACATGATCCGTGACGGACACGTCGCCGAATTGGTGAAGGATGTGGTGCTGGCGGGGAATCTGTTCCAGACCCTGGACTCGATCGAGCGGATCGCCGGGGATTTCCAATGGAATCAGATCGGCGGCGGCTGTGGCAAGGCAGGCCAGGCTTACCTCCCGGTGACGGAGGGTGCCCCGCACGTCCGCATCGAGGACGCGCTGGTCGGGGGTGAGGTCGGGTGATCTCCAAGGTGCTGGAGGCACTCAAACAGGGCGCCGACCAGGGGGAT
>DATBCM010000432.1:0-8419 GCA_036270455.1 Gemmatimonadales bacterium
ACGGGGCCGAGGGGGATGCGGAGTACGTGGCCGTCGTACGTGAAGTGGTGCGTCTGGCTGTCGGCCAGCACGGGATTCAGAACCGAGTCGACGGTCATGCCGACCAGATCGAGCGCCAGCGTGTCCCCGGACTTGGGCGACTGGCGGAATACCACGGTCGCGGCGCCGTGGATGGCGACCCCTGTATCGGGGAGCTGCAGCTCGAAGTGATACAGGAAGACGTCGATGCCGGGGAGTTGAGCCCTCGCCCGACCCGGCCAGAGGCCAGACATCCCGAGCATGAGCACCACGGTCCACAGACGGCCCCTCCGCTGACGCTCCCTACCCGGCATACACCCTCCCCAGTGCCGATTCCCCGGCCGGCATGGCATCCCGGCTCTTCGCGGCGGTTTCCGCGGCGCCCTCGACCTCCGCGGTCACTTCGTCTTCGATCTTGGAAAGCTCGGTTTCGCGCAGCCCGAGGCCCCTGAGATACCCCTCGTACTGCCCAATGGGGTCGCGCCGTCCCCACGCCTCGAACAGCGATGCCGGAAAGGTCTCCCGCGCCTCGCGTTCATCATGGGTCGCGTGTCCTCCCATCCGGAACGTCTCGGCGACCAGGAGCGCGGGACCGTCGCCGGCCCGGCACCGGTCCGCGGCCACCCGGGTGGCGGCAAGGGCGTCCAGCACGTTGTTGCCGTCGAAGTTCGCCCCCCAGATGCCGTAACTGGCGGCCCACTCGGCGAAGTCGCCGGGGAGATGGTGTTGGTCCACCCGCGTGCCCAGCGCCACCTGGTTGTTCTGCACGATGAAAATGGCGGGCACCTTCTGCACCGCCGCGAAGTTGGTGCCCTCGTGAGCCGTCCCGGTCTTCGTGGAGCCATCCCCCACCCAGGTGAGGGCCACCCGCGGCTCTTTCCGAATCCTGAAGACAAGGGCGATGCCCGCCACCACGGGGACCACGTCCGCCACGTGAGAGATCGGCTGGAGGACGCCGCGCCCGAAGTCTCCTACGTGAAGGTCCCGCCCTCCGCTGGGGGAATCGCCGCTCCCCAGGTAGGCGCGAAACATGTCCGTGAGGGGGACGCCGAATTCGATACAGGCGGCGGCGTTGCGGATCATCGGGGCGACCACGTCCTGGCCCGCCCGCAAGGCATGCACCGGTCCCACCGTCGCGGCTTCTTCCCCGGTCCCGAGCCAGGCCTTGGAGATCACCCCGGTGCGGACCCAGCGCTTCAGCTGGATGTCGTGGAGCCGGGCGCGGAGGAGCGCGGCGTAGAGGCGCCGGTGGTCGTCCTGGTTCAGGGACTGGATGACGGCACGGCGGGCCGGATCCCGTTCCAGGCGATCGGCATACTCTGTCGCCAAGGCAGGGTCAGCCCGCCAGGAGACGTACTCCGGAGGATCGAACGTGGGGAAGCGGCGCATCGGAAGAGCTAGCGGAACAGCTTGGAAATCAGCCCGCCGCCTCCGGCCCCGGGGGCACTGCTGCCGGTCAGCGCGTCGGCGAACTCCATGGCAGTGGAATAGCGGCCGTCGGGATTCGTCTCCATCGCCTTGGCGAGCGCCTTCTCGAGATACTCGGGCAGGTCGGCCCGGAGCTGCCGGAGCGCCGTCGGCGTGCCCCGGAGCCGCGCGATCATCATTTCCTGGGCGTTGCGTCCCTGGAAGGGGAGCTTCCCGGTGAACAGCTCGAAGGCCACGATGCCGAGCGCGTAGATGTCCGAGCGGGCGTCGAGCGCCTTGCCGCGGATCTGCTCGGGGCTCATGAACTCAGGCGTGCCCAGGATGATGCCGGTGGCCGTGAGCTTCTGAATGGCCGGGTCCGCGCGGCGCTCCTTGGCCAGCCCGAAGTCCATCACCACGGCTTTGTCGGCGCCGTCCTCCTGGACCACCATGATGTTCTCGGGCTTCAGGTCCCGGTGGACGATGTGCAGCTCGTGCGCGTGCTGGAGCCCCGCGCACACCTGCCGCAGGAGCGCCACGCCCGGCGCCAGGTCCATCGGTCCCTTCTGCACTTCCCGGTCCGAGAGCAGGTCGCCCTTCAAGAAGGGCATCACCAGATAGATGAGTCCGTCTTCCGATTCGCCCAGCCGGAGGATCTTGCAGACGTTGGGATGGTCGAGGCGCATGGCCAACCCCGCCTCCCGGCGGAGCCGCTCCACCGAGCTCTTGTCGGTGGCCAGCTTGGGCGAGAGGACCTTGATCGCCACCTCGACGCCCGACGCCAGCTCTTTGGCGAGGTAGACGTAGGACATCCCCCCTTCGCCCAGCTTCTTGGAAATTTGATAGCGCCCGTCGAGCAGCTGGTTGGAGAGCGTGGACGCGCGGTCCGGTCCCCCCGCCTGCGGAGGTGCCGTGCGGACCGACGTGTTGTTGCCGGAGACGGGATTGGCCGCTTTGGGGGGGCCTCCGGGGCGGGTCTGGACCTCCACGAGCATGCTTCCGTCTTTCGGGCAGAAGCGCGCGGCGTCCGAATACACCGAGCCACAGCGGGGACAGCGGCGGTCACTCATGGGCGGACCAAGTTGCGCCCTTCGTTCTTGGCGCGATAGAGGGCCTGGTCCGCCACCGCCACGAATCCCTCGGCGCTCTGAACCTTGTCGTCCGGAAATGCGGCGAGGCCGATGGACACGGTGAGATTCAACGGCTGGTCGCCGGTATCGGCAAAGTCGTGCTTCTCGATCCGCTGGCGGAGACGTTCGGCGAAGATGGTCGCGCCCTGGAGTCCCGTCTCGGGCATCACCACGACGAACTCTTCGCCGCCGTACCGCGCCACGATGTCCACCGACCGGGCCTCGCGGCGCAGGATCTCGCCCACCTGCCGCAGCACCGAGTCGCCCGCCAGGTGGCCACGCGTGTCGTTGATCTGCTTGAAGCGGTCGATATCGGCCAAGAGGATGCTGATGCCCAGCTTGTACCGCCGCGCCCGGTCCAGCTCCGCCTCGAGCGCCTCGGCCAGCGCGCGCCGGTTCATGGTGCCGGTGAGGGCGTCGGTCGCCGCGAGCTTCTCGAGCCGCTGCTTGTCGGAGACCGCGGATTCGAAGTCGTACGCCTTCTCGATGGCCGCCACGGCCGTCTCGATCACGGTTTCCGCGAACTGGGCGTCGGCACGGCTCAGCGGGAGGTCGTCCCCGGTGGTCCGGAGGAAGAACACGCCGATCTGCTGGTCTTTCATCGAGAACGGCAACGCCACCGCTGAGCGGGTGGGGACCTTGATGCCCTCGCGCTCCCAGCGGGTGCGTTCCGATTCGTAGAGCGGGTCGGTCGCGACGTCGGCCACGAGGACGGGGCGGCCCGTGCTCAGCGCTTTGCGGATCTCGGGGTACCGCGCGAGATCGATCTGCAGATTCCGCAGCATCGGATTCTCGTAGGCCGCCACCACCACCCCCACCTGGTCGCCGGCCTTGGCCAGCACCATGGAGCACTTGGAGATGTTGAGCACCCGGGCCACCCGGCGGGCCAGGATGTGATAGATCTCGTCGGGCTTGAGGGAGTCAGTGACCTCGTGGAGGATGTCCACCATCGCGGCGCGGGACCGCGCCTCTTCGCGGGCCGCCGCGAGCGCCTTCCCCACCCGGAGGTGGGCTTCGACCCGCGCCAGGAGCTCGCGGACGCGGAAGGGCTTGGAGATGAAATCCGCGGCGCCCAGACCGAGCGACTTCACGGTGGCTTCTTCGGGCGGCATGGACGACACCATCAGCACCGGCAGATCGCGGTAGCGCTCGTCGCCTTTGAGGCGCTCGAGGAGCTGCAGTCCGTCGATCTTGGGCATCATGATGTCGAGCAGGAGGAGATCGGGGCGCTCCTCCTCCAAACGGCCGAGCAGGCCCTCACCGCCGGGCGCGGTCGAGACCACGTACCCGTGTTCCTTCAGGATCCACGTGAGCGTCCGGACGAGCGACGCGTCGTCGTCCGCCACGAGTATCCGGGAGGGTTCTGCGTCCGACATCCTGAGCTCAGTCCTCGAGAAGCGTGGGGTCGACGTTGCCACCGGAGACCACGAGCACCGTGGTGCCGGTCGGGCGGACATCGCCCGCGCGAAGCGCCGCCGTCGTCGCGGCACCGGACGGCTCGACGGTCAGCCCGCACTCGCGGTGTAGAAAATGCATCGCCTCCCGAAGGCTGTCATCCTCCACGAGGGCGACACCGGCCAGACGGTCCCGTTCCGCCATGAGGTGGGCGAAGGGGGTGGCGCCGACGGTGAGCGTGATCAATCCGTCGGCGAGACTGGCGGTCCGGTCGAGCTGCACCGGTGCGCCCGCCGCCAGGGACTTGGTGAGCTTGGGCGCTCCCACCGGCTCCACGCCCCACACCTTGGACTTGCTCCCGGCCGCCGCGAGTCCGGTGACCACGCCCGCGATGAGTCCGCCCCCACCCACCGGTACCACCACCGTTTCGACCCCGGGCAGGTCCTCCACGATTTCGAGCGCGACGGTCGCCTGTCCGGCGATGACGTCGGGATGATCGAAGGGCGGGACCATCGCGAGGTGCTGCTCGGCCACCAGGGCTTCGGCTTTCGCCAGACGGTCCGCGGAGGTCCGGCCCGCGAACACGACTTCACCGCCCCACTTCTTCACGCCTTCGACTTTGACGGCGGGCGCGGTCTCCGGCATCACGATGACCGACCGGACGCCGAACCGGTGCGCGGCCCAGGCCACGGCCTGTCCGTGGTTCCCCGACGAGTAGGTGATGACGCCGCGGTTGCGGTCCGATGCGGGAAGCCGCCGGACCGCGGTGAACGCGCCGCGGGCCTTGAACGCGCCCACGGGCTGCAGACTCTCGAGCTTGAGGTAGGCCTTGAGGGGCTCGACCCAGATCAGGGGCGTCCGGACCGCGACGCCCGACAGCCCCGCCGCGGCTTCCCGGACGCCTGCAGCGGTGACCATCACTTCTTCTTGACCTTCGGAGCCGGCCTCTTGGGCGCGGCTGGAGCCTTGGACTTGGGAGCCGGAGTCTTGGGCTCATCATCCCCGTTACCCTCGTCACCCTCGCCTTCGGCATCCTCTTCCTTCACCACGCGGGCGACGTCGACCACCAGATCCCCGGCCGTCAGGTTCATGACCTTCACGCCCTGGGTGTTGCGGCCGGAGATGCGGATCCCCTCGACCGGGACGCGGATGATGATCCCCTTCTTCGTGATCATCATGAGCTCGTCGTCGGGCTGGACCTCCTTCAGCGCGACGATGTCCCCCGTCTTGTCGTTGTGCTTGAGCGTGATGATGCCGCGGCCGCCCCGGTGCTGGACGCGGTACTCGTCCAGCTCCGAGCGCTTGCCCATCCCCTTCTCGGTGACGGTGAGCAGGGTCGAGGCGCGCCGGACGATGACCATGTCGATGACGTGGTCTTTCTTGTCCAGCGCGATGCCCTTCACTCCGGTCGCGGACCGGCCCATATCGCGGACGTCCTGCTCGTGGAACCGGATGCTCATGCCGTGACGGGTGGCCAGCACGACGTCGTTGCGTCCGTCGGTGACCTGCACGTCGATCAGCTCATCCCCGGACTCGATGTTGATGGCGCGGATGCCGGCCGTCCGCGGATTCCCGTACTCCGACAGTACCGTCTTCTTGACCACGCCCTTCTTGGTGGCGAACAGGACGTACTGATCGTCCGAGAATTCCCGCACCGGCACGAGGGAGGCCAGGTGCTCATCCTGCCGGATGGCGATGCAGGACGTGACCGGCTTCCCGCGCGCCGCGCGCGCGGCCTGCGGCACCTCGTGCACCTTGAGCCAGTGGCACTGGCCCGACGTGGTGAAGAACATCACGTAGTCGTGGGTCGACGCGATGAACAGATGCTCGACCCAGTCGTCTTCCTTGGTGTGCGCGGCCGTGACGCCCCGCCCCCCCCGCCGCTGGCGACGGTACGCGGACACCGGCAGGCGCTTGATGTAGCCCGAGTGCGAGACCGTGATCACCATGTCCTCCTCGGCGATCAGGTCTTCGATGGAGAACTCGCCCTGGTCGGCGACGATCTCCGTGCGGCGCTGGTCGCCGAACCCGTGGGCCACCTCGCCGAGCTCTTCCTTCAGGATCTTCATCCGGCGGGGCTTGGACGCCAGGATGTCCTTGCACTCCTTGATGAACTTGCGGACGTCCTTCAGCTCCTCCTCGAGTTTGTTGATTTCGAGGGCCGTGAGCCGGGCGAGCCGCATGTTCAGGATTTCGGCCGTCTGCCGCTCCGACAACTTGAACCGCTTCCGCAGGGCGGCGTCGGCGGTGGGCGTGTCCTTCGACTTCCGGATGATCCTGATGACTTCGTCGATGTGATCGACGGCGATCTTCAAGCCTTCGAGGATGTGCTCGCGATCCTGGGCGCGCTTGAGATCGAACTCGGTCCGGCGGACGATGATCTCGTGGCGGTGATCGATGAAGCTCTGGAGGATCTCCCTCAGCGTCAGTTCTTTCGGGACGCCGTCCACCAGCGCCAGCATGATGGCGCCGAAGGTGGTCTGCATGGTGGTGTACTTGTAGAGCTGGTTCAGCACCACCGCGGGCACCGCATCCCGCTTCAGCTCGATGACCACCCGCATGCCTTCGCGATCCGAATGATCCTCGACGTTCGAGATGCCTTCGACCTTCTTGTCGAGCACCAGCCCGGCGATCTGCGTGATCAGGTTCGCCTTGTTGACCTGATACGGGATCTCGGTGACGACGATCTGCTGCCGGCCCGACTGCTTCTCCTCGATCGCCGCGCGGGCACGCACCACGATCCGGCCGCGCCCCTTCTCGTAGCAGTCCTTGATGCCGTCCCGCCCGTAGATGATCGCGCCGGTCGGGAAATCGG
Organism: Gemmatimonadales bacterium; assembly: GCA_036270455.1. Taxonomy (GTDB): domain Bacteria; phylum Gemmatimonadota; class Gemmatimonadetes; order Gemmatimonadales; family GWC2-71-9; genus 40CM-2-70-7. The sequence continues at coordinate 6,766 of DATBCM010000432.1, forward strand.
GCCCGCGGACGAACTTCCGGAGGTCCTTCACGGTCGCGTCGGGGTGGTCGACCAGATGCTGGAGCGCCTGCACCACCTCGCCGAGGTTGTGCGGCGGGATGTTGGTCGCCATGCCGACGGCGATGCCGGCCGCGCCGTTGACGATGAGGTTGGGGATCTTCGCCGGCAGGACGGTCGGTTCCTGCAGCCGGTCGTCGAAGTTGGGGATGAAACCGACGGTGCCCTTGTCGATGTCCTCCAGCATCGTCATCGCGATCCGGGTGAGCCGCGTTTCCGTGTAGCGGTACGCGGCCGCCGGGTCGCCGTCGACGGAGCCGAAGTTGCCCTGCCCGTCCACCAGCGGGTATCGCAGCGAGAACTCCTGGACCATGCGGACCAGGGCGTCGTAGACGGAGATGTCGCCGTGCGGGTGATACTTGCCGAGCACGTCGCCGACGACGGTCGCGCTCTTCTTGTAGGGCCGTCCCGGCACCAGGCCGAGCTCGTGCATCGCGTAGAGAATCCGGCGGTGCACCGGCTTCAGTCCGTCGCGCACGTCGGGCAGTGCGCGTTGGACGATCACGCTCATCGAATAGTCGAGGAAGGATTCCTTCAGCTCGTCTTCGATGAGGCGCGGGAGTATGCGTTCTCGGCTGGGTCCGGTCATTAAAGGCAGGTGTCGGGGGTCAGGAAACGGGGGCCAGGAAAAGGCCCTAAGTTCAAAAAATCTAAATACTTACACCCTCAAAAGCAACGAAAAAAAGACCCCTAAATCGGGGTCTGGAAGGCACTTACGAATGGGGTTACGCGGAGATCTCTACCGCGACCTTCCCCAGCTGCTCGGCCTGGTCGAGGTAGGTGTAGGCGTCGCGGACCTGCTCCAGCGGAAACACGCGATCGACCACGGGACGCAGACGGCCCGCGGAGAGCTCCGCAAGGATCGCGGCGTACTCGGCGTCGTTCCCCATGGTCGACCCCAGAATCGAATAGCCGCCCCAGAAGAGCCGGCGCACGTCGGTGACCAGCATCGGACCCGTCGTCCCACCGCACGTCACGACGCGGCCACCCTTGGCGAGCACCCGGATCGACCTCTCCCACGTCGCCTCGCCCACATTCTCCACCACGACGTCCACGCCTCGTTTCTCGGTGAGCGCCCGTACTTCCTTGGGGATGTCCTGCGTCGTGTGGTTGAGCGTCGCGTCGGCCCCCAGCTCCCGCGCGCGCGCGAGCTTGGCGTCCGACGACGACGTAGCGATGACCCGCGCGCCCGCCTGCTTCGCGATCCGAAGCGCGTTGAGGGACACGCCGCCGCCGATCCCCCACACCAGCACCCACTCGCCCGGCTTCACCTGGGCGCGAGTGTGCACCATCCGCCACGCCGTCAGCGTCACCAGGGAAAACGCCGCGGCCTCGGGCCACGACAGCGCCGGTGTCACCGCGGGAATCGGGGTGACGTTGAACTCCGGAAGCACGATGCCGGAACACAGCGTGCCGGGGAGATGCTCGCCGAGGATCTTGTATTTGATGCAGAGGGAGTGCTCGCCGGCGCGACAGAACTCGCAGGTGCGGTCGGAAATACCGGGGTTGATCATCACCCGGTTCCCGACTTTGACCCGGGTGACGCCGGGGCCCACCGCGTCGATCACGCCCGCTCCGTCCGCCCCGACGATGTGCG
>DATBCM010000433.1:0-4896 GCA_036270455.1 Gemmatimonadales bacterium
GCCGCCCCCTGCCGGGCCCGGTCCACGATGGTCTGCTTCATCCGCCTGATCCCGGCCGGGTCCAGCCCGGTCAGCGGCTCGTCGAACACCAGCGCCTTGGGGTCGTGGATCAGGCCGCAGGCGATGACCAGCTTCTGGCGCATGCCGCGGGACAACTCCGTGGGGAGGGCGGACGCCTTGTCGGACAGCTCCAGCTCGGCCATCAGGGCAGGGATGCGGGCCTCGGCGCCGGTCGCCTTGTAGAGCCGGGCCGTGAACCGGAGGTGCTCCTCGACGGTCAGGTAGTCGAAGAGGTGGGGCTCATCCGGCATGAAGGCGATTTGCCCCTTAGCCCGGACCGGGTCCCGGCCCAGGTCCACCCCGCCGATTTCGATGGTCCCCCGGGTCGGGCGGATGACGCCGCACAGGGACCGGAGGGTGGTCGTCTTGCCGGCGCCATTGGGCCCCACCAGTCCGAGGACCTCTCCCGGCGCCACCGAAAACGACAAATCGTCGACCGCGACGAGCTGGTCGTACAGGCGCGTGAGACCGTGGACGTGGAGCATGGGCCCCGACAATCTAGGCGGGGCAGGGACTTGCGGGAGGCGGGATATCGTTTATATATTAACAGTCAACATGTTAACATTCGCTGACCTCCGGTGCCTTATGGGTGTCGCTAAGACGAGATGAGTGACCGTTCGGAATTGGCCCTGCAGCTCACCGATGCGGTGACGGCGGCGCAGTCCGCCGTGGAGCGGGCCGGCGACCGCGCCTTCCGCACCTACGGGCTCACGCACCGAGCCCACACGGCGCTGTACGCCGTCGACCAGGGTGGCCCGGACGGGATCAGGCCACGAGAGGTCGCGGAGGCACTGGGCATCACCCGGGCGGCCGCCACGACGTTCATTCAGCGGCTCGAAGCCAAGGGCCTGGTGGAGACCACCCCGGACCAGGACGACGACCGGGGCGTCCGGGTCACCCTCACGCGCCACGGTCTCGAGGTGCTCCTCCGGGTGGGCCAGCTCGAGCGCCGCCTCTCGGCCCGCACGATCGAAGGGATGCCTGCCACCGCCATCCAGCGGACCATCCACGTCCTGCAGGAGTACCGTCGCCGGCTGCAAGGACGTCAGATTGAGGTCCTCCGGTAGCCATATTCACGTGTGCGTACCTTTATACAGGCGCAAGCGGCGCTATCGGACGTGAGAAATCGCACGAGCGTCGCCCTCTCACTCGCCTCTTGAGCAATCACTTACAACTCGAGCGAGGTCGAATTCACCGCGGCCATGACATCTCCGCCTGACTCTCGAGTTATCCACAGCTCAGCTTTCTGGAAGAAATGTTGAAAACTCTGCTTCGGGCGCGATCGGTAGTGGGGTCAGGCACTCCGGCCGACTCCATCTGCTGGTCAGACGGATGGATTCTGGCCGTGGGAGCCTTCGCCGAGGTTCGCGCCGCCGCGAATGCCGCGGGCGGTCCTCCACCGACCCTCATTGAGCTGCCCGACTGTCTGGTCACCCCCGGGTTCGTGGATGGCCACACCCATTTCGCGGAGTGGGCGGTGGGACGGCAGCGGGTCAGCCTGAGTGGCTGCCAAACCCGGGCCGAGGCGGTCTCCCGCGCGGCCAAGGGAATCGTGACCGACGGCTGGATCCAGGGCCAGGGGTTCGACCCCAACGGCTGGGAGGCTCCGCCCACCCGGGAGTCCCTCGACCAGGTACTTCCTCACACCCCAGCGGCCTTCGATTCCCACGACGTCCACTCCCTCTGGGTGAACTCCACCGCCCTCGCGCGGTGTGGGATCGACCGGACCACGCGTGACCCCGAGGGAGGGCGGATTGTCCGTGACGCCTTGGGCGAGCCCACCGGGCTTCTGCTGGAGCACGCGGTCCGGCTGGTGCACCGGCACCTCCCGAAGGTGAGCCGGGACCGGGTGGTGACGGCGGTCCGGGCCGCTCAGACCGCGGCCCACCAGCTCGGCGTGACCGGGATTCAGAACGTCGAGGGACCCGATGCCCTGACCGCCTTCCAACGGCTCGAGCAGGAGGGGGCCCTCCGGCTCCGGGTGCTCGCCCACCTGCCCGCGGACGGACTCGAAGCGGCTCTCCGGGTCGGGTTACGGAGCGGCTGGGGCTCCGAGTGGCTGGTCACGGGAGGGGTGAAGCTCTTTCTGGACGGCGCGCTGGGGAGTCAGACGGCCCTGCTCCTGGAGCCGTACGAGGGGTCGACCGACCGCGGCATTGTGCTCACCACGGAGCTGGACGCGCGCGAGGCGCTGACTGCCGCGGCGCGGGGCGGAATCGCGGCCACGGTTCACGCGATCGGCGATGCGGCCGTCCGCCGGGCCCTCGACATCATAGAAACCCTGCCTCCCGTCGCGATCCCGCACCGGATTGAGCACTTCCAGCTGGTGCACCCCGCCGACCTGCAGCGTGCCGCCCGGGCGGGGATCGTCGCCTCCATGCAGCCCGCCCATCTCCTGACCGATATTCCGCTCGTGGACAAGCACTGGGGGGCCCGGGGCGTAGGCGCGTACGCCTTCCGCAGCCTTCGCACGGCGGGCACGGCCCTGGTGTTCGGCTCGGACGTTCCCGTCGAGACCATCGACCCCAGAGACGGTGTCTACGCGGCCCTCGATCGCGTGAGCCGGGAGGGTCGGCCGGCGGGGGGGTGGCGCCCCAGCGAGCGGCTGTCGTTCGAGGACGTGCTGCACGCGTATACGGCGGCGGCCTGGGTGGCGGCGGGGCGGGGTGGGGCGGGCGGTACCTTCGGTCCTGGTCGAGCCGCGGACCTCGTGGCGTGGTCGGAACCGGCGTTGGAGGGTGCCCGAGGGGACGGTGCGGCATTCCGGTCGGCGCGCGCGGTACTCACCGTGGTGGGAGGGGAAACGGTATGGCAGGCGTAGAACCCCGCGTCGAGCGGCGGAGCTTCTCCGGCACGGCGGGCGTTGGGGGGATGGGGGGGATATCTTCCCGGCCGGGAGGAACTGTGATTCGACGCACCAAGATCGTGGCAACGCTGGGTCCCGCCACGCAGACGGACGAGGCCATCGGCCACCTGCTCGACGCCGGGGTGAACGTCGTGCGCATCAACGCTTCGCACGGCACGCCGGAAGTGCGGGGTCGCTGGATCAAGGCCGTGCGGAAGATCGCGGAGCAACGGGGACTCGCGGTCGCGATCCTGGTTGACCTCCAGGGCCCGCGCATTCGCGTGGGAGACCTGAAGGATCCCATCGAGCTCGTGCCCGGCGCCGACGTGGTGTTCGCGCCCGAGGATGTGGCCACGGGCACGGAGATTCCGACGACCTACGACGCGCTGGCGACTGACGCGCGGGTGGGGGCGCGGATCCTGCTCAACGACGGACTCCTGTCCGTCGAAGTCACGAGGGTCGCGGCGCCCCGCGTCCACGCCCGCGTGGTGGACGGCGGCACACTGACCAGTCACAAGGGGATGAACCTTCCCGGTTTACAGGTCAGCGCTCCCGCGCTCACGGACAAGGATCGCGAAGACGTCGCCCACGCGGTCGAGCATGGCGCCGATTTTCTGGCGCTCTCGTTCGTCCGGCGTGCCGACGATCTGGCGGAGCTGAGGCTCCTGGTGCCGACCGAGATGAAGTTGGTGGCCAAGATCGAGAAGGCCACCGCGCTCGACGACCTGCCGCGGATTCTCAATGCGTGCGATGCCGTGATGGTTGCGCGCGGCGACCTGGGCGTGGAGCTGCCGTTCGAGGAAGTCCCGCTGGTGCAGAAGCGCCTCATCCGCGATGCCAACGCGGTGGGGAAGCCGGTGATCACCGCGACGCAGATGCTCGAATCGATGGTGCACGCGCCGCGCCCCACGCGCGCGGAGGCGTCCGACGTCGCCAACGCGATTCTCGACGGCACCGATGCCGTGATGCTGTCCGCCGAGACCGCGGCCGGGGAGTATCCCATCGAAGCGGTGCGCGCCATGGACCGCATCGTCCGCGAAATGGAGCGGCACCTTCCGCCGCGGCAGGAGCAGCGCCTCTCCGCGCGCGAAAACGTCACCGTGGAAGATGCGATCGCCCTCGGTACGTCCGCGGTCGCCCGGCTCCTGCGGACGCCCCTGATCGTGACGCTCACGTCCGGTGGGTTCACCGCGCGGAAGGTGGCGGCGATGCGTCCCGCGCCCCCCATTCTGGCCGTCACGACGGTGAAGCACACCTTCCGGCAGCTCGCGCTGGTCTGGGGCATCACGCCGGTGCTCGTCGACCGCGTCCCGGGGTACGACGCGATGCTCGCCGTGGTGCGCGACCTCATTCTCAAGCGCGAGTACGCGCGGCCCGGCGACCGCATCGTGATGACCGCGGGCCTCCCCTGGGAGGTGTCCGGCTCCACCAACCTGATCAAGGTCGAGGAAGTCTGAGTGCGGCTGACTCTCCTCGGCACCGGGACCAGCTTCGGGGTCCCGCAAATCGGCTGTCACTGCAGGACCTGCACCTCCACTGATCCGAAGGACCGCCGCGGGCGCACCGCGGCGCTGATCGAAGACGCCGAGCACCGCATTCTCATCGACACACCACCGGAGCTCCGGTTGCAGCTGGTGGCCGCCGGCGTCGACCGGCTCGACGCCGTGCTCTTCACGCATGCGCACGCCGATCACGTTCACGGGATCGACGATCTGCGGGCCTTCACCGTCAAGCAGCACGCTCCGCTCGACGCCTACGGCTCGCGCGAAACTCTGGCGGAGCTCGGCGGCAAATTTCCGTACATCTTCGATCTCGAGTCGAAAGCGCCGGCGGGGACGTCGAAGCCCGAGCTGGTCGCGCATCCGCTCAGCCCCGGCGTCCCAGTCCGCATCGCCGGGCTCGAGATCGAGCCCCTGGCGTTACCGCATGGCCGGCAGGAAGTGCTGGCGTACCGGATCGGCGGCCTCGCGTATGTCACCGACGTGAAGGAG
>DATBCM010000434.1:0-3326 GCA_036270455.1 Gemmatimonadales bacterium
CATAACCCCGGGCGCAAGCCCGGGGTGGACGGAGGGGGTGGCGATGGGGTTCTGCGCTGGTAGTAGTGCGCAAGCCCGGGGTGGACGGAGGGGGTGGCGATGGGGTTCTGCGCTGGTAGTACCCAACCCCGGGCGCGAGCCCGGGGTGGACCGGGTGGGTGCCCTACATCGGCTTCTCCCCATAATGGCAAGCCGCCCACTGCTCTCCACCGAAGTCCCGCAGTTCCGGAATCTCCGAGGCACAACGCGAATCCTTCAGCGGATGCGGACACCGCGGGTGAAACCGGCACCCCGCCGGCGGACGCGTCGGCGAGGGGACATCTCCAGACAGGACGATTCGTGACCGGGGCGCATCGGGGTCCGGGACCGGCACCGCGGAGAGCAGGGCGCGAGTGTAGGGGTGCCGCGGCGCTGCATAGATGCGGTCCGCCGGCCCCCGCTCGACGATCTGGCCCGCGTACATCACCGCGACGTCGTCCGCGACGTGGCGGACCACCGCCAGGTCGTGGGCGATGAAGAGATAGGTCAAACCGTGGGTCCGCTGCAGGTCGCGCAGGAGGTTGAGCACCTGTGCCTGCACGGAAACATCGAGGGCGGTGACGGGCTCGTCACAGATCAGGAATCGGGGACGCACCGCGAGGGCTCGCGCGATCCCCACCCGCTGGCGCTGGCCACCCGAGAGCTCGTGCGGAAACCGCGGCGCGAATGACGGGTCGAGACCCACCTCCTGGAGCAGCTCGGCGACCCGCGCCGGGCGCTCCGCTCGCGCGGCCAACCGATGGATGATCAGGGGCTCGGCGATGGCGTCGCCGACGGTCATGCGTGGATTGAGGGAACCCGACGGATCCTGGAAGATCACCTGCATGCTCCGCCGCAACGCGCGCAGGGGGCCACTCTTCAGTCCGAAGACGTCGAGACCGTCGAACATGAACCGGCCTTCGGTGGGCTCGACCAGCCGGAGCAGCGTGCGGCCCACCGTGGTCTTCCCGGATCCGGTCTCTCCCACGAGCGCCAGCGTTTTTCCCGCGTCGATCGAGAAGGACACCCCGTCCACGGCGCGCACCGGCGGAGACGACGCGAGGCCCAGCCAGCCGCGGTTCCCGCGGTAGTGCTTGACCAGCCCGTCGACCTGAACCAGGGCGCTCAGGAAGCCCCCGGATTCCTGCGGGCCGGCTCTTGCACCAGCCAGCACCGGGCCGACTGACCGGGGTGGGGACCACCGAGCAGGGGCGGTTCTTCCGTGCGGCACCGGTCCCACGCATGGGGACAGCGCGGATGAAACCGGCACCCCGCCGGCCAGTCCGTCGCTGGTGGTACGGAACCGGGAATGCCCTTCAGTGTCCCGCGGCCACTCTCGAGCCGTGGTACCGAGGCCAGGAGTCCGGCCGTGTAGGGGTGGAGTGGTGCGGCGAACAAATCTCTCGTCGCCGCGGTTTCCACCACTTGTCCCGCGTACATCACGACCACGCGGTCGGCGGCGCCGGCGACTATCCCCAAGTCGTGAGTGATGAGCATGACGGCCATGCCCAGGTCGGCCTGCTGCTTTTCCAGGAGCTCCAGGATCTGCGCCTGGACGGTGACGTCGAGTGCCGTGGTCGGCTCATCCGCGATGAGGATCTTGGGGTGACACATCAGGGCCATCGCAATCATCACGCGCTGGCAGGTGCCTCCCGACAACTGATGTGGATACTCGTAGGCCCGGGCGTCGGCGTCGGGCACGCCGACCTGATTGAGCATGTCGACGGCCCGGATCCACGCCTCCGGTTTCGAGAGCCCCAGGTGCACCCGCGCCACCTCCGCGACCTGATCGCCGACGGTGAACACCGGGTTGAGGGAGCTCATGGGCTCCTGAAACACCATCGCGATCTGGTTGCCGCGGACCGCCCGCAGCTCCGCCGGCGCCAGCGTGAGGAGATTGCGGCCTTCGAACTCGATCAAGCTTCCCGGCATGATGTGGCCGGGGGGTTCGGGGATGAGGCGGAGCACGGAAAGCGAGGTGACCGTTTTCCCGGAGCCCGACTCGCCCACGATGCCGAGCGTTTCTCCGGGATGCAGGTCGAGGGACACGCCGTCCACTGCGCGTGCGGCGCCCGCGCCCGTGACGAAATACGTTTTCAGATCCCGGATCGACAGCAGGGGTGCCGCCGTCGGGGCCGTTGGGGCCGTCTCGCTCACGCGTGCTCCGGACGGGGATCGAAGGCGTCGCGCAGGGCGTCCCCCACGGCATTCCAGGACATGACGACGATCGCGATGGTCAGGCCCGGAAAGAAGCTCGTCCAGGGCGCCAGCGCCAGTTGGGCTTGCCCGTCCGCCACCATCGTGCCCCAGGACGGCGTGGGCGGCTGCACGCCGAATCCCAGGAACGAGAGGCCGGCTTCGAGCAGCATCACGTTCCCCACGGAGAGCACCGCGGACACGAGGATCGTCGCCAGCGCGGCGGGGAGCAGATGGCGGATCAGGATCCGCGCCGGGGGGGCCCCGAGCGCTCGAGCCGCGTCCACGAACGGCCGCCCCCGCAGGGACAGCGCCTCCGCGCGCACCAGGCGGCTGGTGGTGAACCACCCCGTAAGCCCGAGCAAGACGACCAGCAGGGTCAGCGGGATCCGGTTCCAGTAGGCCACGGCCAGGAGCACCATGAAGATCCGGGGCACGGCCAGGCCGATGTCCACGAGCCGCATCAGCACCGCGTCGATCCACCCCCGCGCATAGCCGGCCACCGCGCCGATGGTGACGCCGACCGTCATGGCGACCAGGGTGGCCAGGAGTCCTACGCCGAGGGAGACGCGGCCCCCGTAGATGATGCGACTCCAGATGTCGGAGCTGAAGGCGTCGGTGCCGAGCGGATGGGCCCACGAAGGCGGGGCGTTCTGCAACGTGACGATGCCGGGCTGCGCGGCCGGGTCGTACGGCGCGATGAGCGGTGCGAGCAGCGCAATGACGGAGAAGAAGATGAGCACCCGCAGGCCCCAGGCCCCTCCGGGATGGGCGAAGAACCGCCTGCCGCTGCCCCGAGCCTGAGTCCGGCGCCGGAGGATCTCGACGGTGGCCATGGTTACCACCATTGCGCCGAGGACGGCGAGAGTGGGCCGCACCGTCATGCGGTGCGCTCCCGGATGCGCGGATCGGCGGCGGCATAGAGCAGGTCGGCGAGCAGGGACCCGGTGACGACCATCGCACTCGCGACGAGGGCTACGGCGGTTACCAGGGCGTGGTCGCGGGCGAGCACCGCGTCGGTGGCGAGGCGCCCCATCCCCGGCCAGGAGAAGACGCTCTCGATCAGGACTGACCCGGTGAGGAGGAAGGGCAGGGAGAGTCCGGCGAGCGTG
>DATBCM010000435.1:0-1618 GCA_036270455.1 Gemmatimonadales bacterium
GACGGTCTCGATGCTCTCGCTGCTCGGGTTCCCCGGTACCGCGGGCTTCATGGGCAAGTGGTACATCCTGGTTACCGCGGTGGCGAACGGGCATACGACCCTCGCGATCATTCTCGTGCTCACCAGCGTCATCTCCGCCGGTTACTATCTGCCGGTGGTCATGGCGATGTACATGAGGCCGGCGACTCACGCGGAAGCACACGCCGGAATGATCTTCGACCGGATCGGCAGGGTGACGCTGGCGGTGGCGGTTGTGGCGATGCTCTGGTTTGGGGTGGCGCCAGGACGGCTCTTCGACCTGTCCCGCACGTCTGGTGACAGTCTCCGGGCCGCACCGGCCCTGTCGGGCGATGCACCGCCGGCAGCTCCGCCCGCCGCCGCACCCCAAACCAGCCAAGCTCGCTAACCCTCCCGGGACTCCCCGGTCATGCGCATTCCCCAGACCATTTTCCGGCAATACGACATCCGAGGGCTCGTCGGGGAGCAGCTCACCCCCGACGTCGCCCGCGCGGTCGGGCAGGCGTTCGCGACGCTGGCGCGGGGCCGCCTGGGCCGGGCACCGGTGCTCGCCGTCGGACGCGACAACCGGCCGTCGGGCGCGGAGTTGACCCGCCACGTACGGGCCGGCATCGTGGCGGCGGGCGGACGGGCCGTCGATGTCGGCGAGTGTCCGACGCCGGCGCTCTATTTCGCGACTCACACGCTGGTGGTGGACGGCGGGCTGCAGGTCACCGGATCGCACAATCCGCCAGAGTTCAACGGGTTCAAGATGGTGGTGGCCGGCGACGCGGTGGCCGGAGACCACATCCAGGACCTCTATCGGATGATCTCCGGTGACACCGTCGACCGGCAGGCGGGAGGGTCCGAGGCCACCCACCAGGGACTCCTCGACGCCTACCGGGACGCCATCGTCACGCACAACGCACCGCTCGCCCGGCCCCTCAAGGCCGTGGTCGACTGCGGGAACGGCGTGACCAGTCTCATCGCCATCGAGACCCTCCGCCGGCTCGGCGCCACCGTGGTGCCGCTGTTCGCGGAATCCGACGGACGCTTCCCCAATCATCATCCCGATCCGACCGTGGTCGAGAATCTGCATGACCTCCAGCGGGCGGTGGTGCAGGAGCAGGCCGAGCTGGGGATCGCGTTCGACGGGGACGGGGACCGCATCGGGGCCGTCGATGAGGCCGGGACGCCGATCTTCGGCGATCAGTTGCTGGTCCTCTTCGGGCGGGACCTCGCGCACCGCAACCCGGGGAAGCACCCGGTGATCTTCGACGTAAAATGCTCCGAAGTGCTCCCGCAGATGCTCCTCAAGGCCGGGCTCGAGCCCGTCATGTGGAAGACCGGGCATTCGCTGATCAAGCAGAAGATGAAGGACCTGCACGCGCCGCTGGCCGGAGAGATGAGCGGGCACATGTTCTTCGGGGGCGATTGGTTCGGGTTCGACGATGCGCTGTTCGGCGCCGCCCGGCTCCTGCACTACGTGGCCCGCGAGGGCGGTCCGCTGTCCCGCCTCATGGCGGACCTCCCCCGGACGGTGAACACACCGGAGCTCCGGGTCGATTGCCCCGATGAGCGGAAGTTCGACGTCGTGGCGCGGGCGGCGAAGCACTTCGGC
>DATBCM010000436.1:0-4631 GCA_036270455.1 Gemmatimonadales bacterium
AAGTACTTCCTGCCCCAGTACCCCAGGCCGGCGGAGTTCTCGTCCGACAACGACCTGCTGGTCCACCTGGCCCAGGAAGGAGCCGTGAAGCGCTACGGCTCCCCCCTCCCCGACCCCGTGAAGCAGCGCCTGGAGTACGAGCTGGACGTCATCAAGCGGACGGGGTACGCCGGGTATTTCCTGATCGTCGCAGACCTCATGAGAGCGGCGCGGGAGCGCGGGATCCCCGTCGGCCCGGGCCGGGGCTCCGCCGCCGGCTCGCTGGTGGCCTACGCCACCGCCATCACCAACGTCGATCCCCTCAAGTTCGACCTGCTGTTCGAGCGCTTTCTGAACCCCGAACGCGTCTCGATGCCCGACATCGATCTGGACTTTTGCTTCGAGCGCCGGGGGGAGATGATCGAGTACGTGCGCGACCGGTACGGCCGCGATTCCGTGGGCCAGATCATCACGTTCGGGACCATGAAAGCCCGCGCCGCCTTCCGCGACGTGGCCCGCACCCTGCGGATGGACATCGGCGAGGTGGACCGGACCACCAAGCTCATCCCCGCCGGCCCCGCCTACTCACTCACGCTGGCCGAAGCGGCCGAGAAAGTGCCCGAACTCAAGGCCCTGGCGCAGAGTGACGAGCGCGTCCGGAAGATCCTGGACCTGGGGGAGCGGATCGAGGGACTCTCCCGGCACTCCTCGGTGCACGCGGCCGGCGTGGTCATCGCTCCCGGGCCCCTGACCGACTACGTGCCGGTCTGTACCGCCCCCCAGGACGACGACGCCATCATCACCCAGTACGACATGGTGGGCCTCGAGAAGGTCGGGATGCTGAAGATCGACTTCCTCGGGCTCAAGACGCTGACGGTGATTCACGACGCGTCGGAGATGGTCCGGGAACGCTCGGGGACCGTCATCGACCCGGACCAGCTCCCCCTCGACGATCCCGCGGCGTACGCCACGCTGCGCGCGGGCCGCACCGCCGGGGTCTTCCAGTTCGAATCGCCCCTCGCCACCGACTGCCTGCGGAACATGAAGTGCGACCGGTTCGACGACCTGGTCGCCGCCAACGCGCTCCTCCGCCCCGGCCCCCTCGACACCGGGATGCACCTCGTCTTCATCAACCGGAAACTGGGACGGGAGGCGGTGAAGTACCCGCACCCGGCCCTCGAGGAGGTCCTGAAGCCCACCTATGGCGTCATCACCTATCAGGAACAGGTGATGCGGATCGCCAACGTGCTGGCGGGCTTCTCCCTCGCCGAAGCCGACGTGCTCCGGAAAGCGGTGGGCAAGAAGGACCAGGCGCTCATCGACGCCGAGCTCAAGCGCTTCGTGGAGCGGGCCGTCGCGAACGGCCACACGAAGCACGTGATCGAAGAGCTGGCCCGGCAGATCGAGACCTTCGGCCGCTACGGCTTCAACAAGTCCCACGCGGTCGCCTACTCGGTGCTGTCGTATCAGACCGCGTGGTTCAAGACCCACCACCCGGCCGAATTCATGGCGGCGCTGCTCTCGTCGGAAATCGGCAATACCGACAAGGTGGTGCAGTACATCGCCGAGGCGCGCGAGCTGGGGCTCGACGTCCTGCCGCCCGATGTGAACGAATCGGGATTCAAGTTCACCGTCGTCGGCGACCGCCGGATCCGCTTCGGACTGGGCGCCATCAAGAACGTCGGCGCCGGCGCCATCGCGTCCATTCTCGCCGGCCGGAAAGACGGCGGGCCCTATCACTCGCTCGTGGACCTCTGCGACCGCATCGACCTGCGCCTCTGCAACAAGCGGGTGATCGAAGCGCTGATCGACGCGGGCGCCTGCGACTCCCTGGGCGGTCACCGGGCCCAGCTGATCGCGGCCCTGGAACACGCCCTCGCCGAAGCCCAGGTGCGTCAGAACGACCGCACCGCCGGCCAGGGAGCCCTGTTCACCGACGCCACGCCGACAGCCCGCCCCGAGCTGGTCCTCCCCGACCTGCCTCCCTGGACCGAGCATGACCGCCTGGTCCGGGAGAAAGCGGTGCTTGGGTTCTTCATTTCCGGGCATCCCCTCGCCAAATACCGCACGGAGGTGGAGCTTTTCGGGACCCGGACCACGGCCACGCTGGGCCAGTGGAGTGACCAGCGGATCCGGGTCGCCACGGTGGTCACCGTGGTCAAGCGGCAAGTTTCGAAAAAGAGTGGTGCGGAATACGCTCGGCTGACGCTCGAGGACTTCCACGGCACGGCCGAAGCACTGGTATTCCCGGAAGCCTGGTCCAAGCTGAACCGCGTCATCCAGGCCGACCGGGCGCTGCTGCTCACGGGCGGCCATAGCGCCAGGGACCGCGGCGAAGAGCAGGCCCCGTTCATCGTGGAGCAGGCCGAGCCGCTCGACGAGCTGCGCGCGCGCGGCGCCGTGGGACTGGCCCTGCGCTGGGACGCGGGGTCTCCCCCCGCCCCCGAAGCGGCCCGTGCCGCCGCGGCGCTCTGCGCGTCGCACCCCGGCTCGACGCCGCTCCTGGTCGAGTGGGCCGACGGCAACGGCGGGTCGACGTCCGGTGAGGGACTCCAAGTGTTGTTGCGGAGCCGGAGCATGAAGGTGGACGCCGCCGAGGACCTAGTGGCCGCCTTGCGGGACCTGCTGGGATCGGACGCAGTGGTCTTCAGGAAAGCGAGCTGACATGGCTGTCTATATCCTCGACTTCGAACGCCCGCTCCTCGAGCTGGAAAAACAGATCGAGGAGATCAAGCGCGTCGCGGGTGAAGCCGGGGGGGACCGCGCCAAGGAAGTCGAATCGCTCGAAACCAAGCTCGCCGAGCTCCGCGCCGACATCTACAAGCAGCTGACCCCGATGCAGCGGGTGCAGGTCGCCCGGCATCCGAAGCGGCCCTACACCCTGGACTATCTCCGCACCGTGTTCACGGACTTCGTGGAGCTGCATGGCGACCGTCTGTTCCGCGACGACCCCGCCATCGTGGGCGGCTGGGCCCGGCTGGACGGCGAGACGGTCATGGTGGTGGGCACGCAGAAGGGCCGCGACACCAAGGAAAATCTCAAGAGAGACTTCGGGATGGCCCATCCGGAGGGTTACCGGAAGGCCCTGCGCCTCATGAAGCTGGCCGAGAAGTTCCACGCGCCCGTCATCACCCTGATCGACATCGCCGGGGCGCACCCCGGGCTCGGTGCCGAAGAGCGCGGGCAAGCGTCCGCCATCGCGACCAACCTCATCGAGATGGCCGCGTTGCGGACTCCCATCATCGCGGCCGTGATCGGGGAGGGCGGATCGGGCGGGGCCCTGGCCATCGGTCTGGCCGACCGCGTCCTGATGTTCGAGAACTCGGTCTATTCCGTGATTTCGCCGGAGGGGTGCGCCGCCATCCTCTGGAAGGATGCGGCCCAGAAAGAGCGCGCCGCCGAGGCGCTGAAACTCACGGCGCAGGACCAGCTCGAACTGGGCGTGATCGATGAGATCATCCCGGAGCCGATGGGCGGGGCCCATACGGATGCCGACGCCTCCGCCCTGGCGCTCGGTGAGGCATTGAAGCGGCACCTCCGCCAGCTGCGCAAGATCAAGGTCGAGAAGCTGCTGGCGCGCCGGGAAGAGAAATACCTTTCGATGGGTGTCCTGCTCGAGCAGTGAGCACCGCCCCCGACAGCCAGGACGGCCGAGACGGCCGGGACGGCCACGTCTACGAAGTCCGGTTCAAAGGTCGACGGAACGAGTACTTCTCGTGGTCCGCCCCCTCCCCCCTGTCCCTCAATCAAGCCGTCATCGTCGATACCGAGCGCGGTCAGGACCTGGGGCGCATTTCGGCCGTCGGTGAGATCGCGGAGAAGAAGTGCACCCGCTGCGGCAACTGTTCCGGAGGTCCCACCGATCCCGGGGCCTCCCGGCGCCATATCGTTCGCCCCGCCACGACCGAAGACGTCGCCACGGCCGAGGGGCTCCGCCAGGACGAAGATGGCGTTCGCAGTGCCGCACGGGAGAAAGTCCGTGAGCACAGCCTGCCCATGAAGGTGACGGATGCCGAGTGGCAGTGGGACCGGAAGAAACTGACGTTGTACTTCACCGCCGAGCAGCGGGTGGACTTCCGGGCGTTGGTGCGGGACCTGGCGTCCCGGTTCCATACCCGGATCGAGCTGCGGCAAATCGGCGCGCGGGATGAGGCCCGCCGCCTCACCGGCGTGGGGCGGTGCGGACGGGAATACTGCAGTGCCAGCTGGCTGCCCGAGCTCAAGCCCGTGAACCTGTCGGTCGCCAAAGCCCAGCACCTCTCGCTCAATCCGGCGCAGATCTCCGGCCCCTGCGGCCGTCTGCTCTGTTGTCTCCACTATGAGCACGACTTCTACGTCGAGAGCCGCAAGCGCTTCCCCAAGGAAGGGAAAATCCTGCGCACCGCCGCCGGCGAGGAGAAGGTGCTCTCGGTCGACATCTTCCGGGACCGCGTGACCCTGCGTTCGGATGCGGGCACGACGCGGACCATCGAGCTCTCCCTGCTCAACGCCGAAGTCCAGGCGGGGGGCGGCCCTGTCGCCGTGGCACCCCCACCCCCACCCCCACCCCAGCCCGAGCCGGCACCGCCTCGGCCTGCGCCGCAGAGACGCCCAGGGCCTCCAGCGACGCCGGTGGTGAACCAGGCGCCAGCCAATCCCCAGCAGGGCCCGGA
>DATBCM010000437.1:0-1918 GCA_036270455.1 Gemmatimonadales bacterium
TCAGGCCCACAAGTGAGCCAGAGGAGACTCCCATGAACCGCATCACGAAGATCCTTGGGGTCGGCCTACTGCTGGCGGCCGTACCTCTCGCAGCGCAGAAGAACATGGTCCGGACGGTAACCGGATCGAGTGTCGGGGTGATGGTCAAGAGCGGCGGATCGACCCAGCAGTTCGCAGTGGCCGCGCTTCCTGCAGGCGGCGGGCAGGCATCCGACGACGCCTCCGGCGTCACCCTGACCCAGGCCTCCACCGCTTCAACCGCCGCCGTCACCGCCGGAGAAGCTGATTCCGATGGACTCGGTTCCCAGCAGAGCGTGGGCACGGCGTCGACCGTAAACCTCATGAACGGCATGATCACCGCCGACCGTGTGGTCGGAATCGCCAGCGTGACCTCCAACGGCAACAAGACCGCCGGGGACTACGACGGCTCGGTGATCACCAATCTGATGGTGAACGGGACGCTCGTGTCGGGCGGCGACTATACGCCGGCTGCGAACACGCGGATGAACATTCCCGGCGGCTACGTCGTGCTCAACGAGCAGACGACCAACGGGCGCGGCAAAGGGATGAGCGTATCGGTGAACATGATTCACGTCTATCTCACGACCGGAGACGAGATCGTCGTGGGGAGCGCGAGCAGCTCGATTCAATAGGCGGTTAGCTATTAGGCGGTTAGGCGGTTGGGCTCGATTTCACTAACCGCCTAACCGCCTAACCGACTCCCTAGGCCGCCGCATCCTCCGTCCCCTCCCGGATCGTCAGCCAGTCCGTCCGCACCCGGTCCCACTCCTGAATCACCAGGCCCTGAGACTCGAAGAAGGCCCGGATCTCGACGGGTCCGAACTTGAGGATGTCCTCGAGGATCGGGACCAGCACGCTGAGCGCGTCATCCGAGATGACCGTCCGCTTCGCGATGTGCGAGATCTCGCGCGCTTCCGAGGCCGCGATGGTGAATCCGTCCCCGCCGTTCACGTGCAGCATGACGGGGATGTCCGACTGTCCATCCCCCACGTAGATGACCTGATCGCGCGGTAGCCCGAGCTTTTCTCGCAGGGATTCGACGGCGGCGACCTTCCCGAATCCCGCGGCGGCCCGGACCACGTTGCGGATCTCGTCGGGCCCCGCGTCCCATTCGAACTGCGTGCCGATGATGTGGTCGGGGGCGACGATCCCGTGCAGGGCCGCCAGCACCACTTCCTCGGGCGCCGCCGAGATCACGTAGAAGTCGAACTTGTGCCCGTCGATTCCCTCGCGCAGGAGCCGCGTGAGCAGGGGGACGTTCCGCTTGAGCCGGACCCGGCGCCCCACTTCGACCAGGTCGCCGCGGGTCACTCGGCGGAAGTCGGGATCGTGCCTCAACAAGTAAGCGAGCTCCGCGCCCTGTTGGACGAGGTTGAGCCGCGACAGGCCACCCACCCGCGTGTCGTAGCCGTCCACGCTGATGAGGTCGGCCAGGATGGATCCCGAGTCGTCGAAGGAGAGCGTCTGATCGAAGTCGCTCGCCAATAAGTAGTGCTTCTTCACTGAATACTCCCGGAAAAAGAAAACCCGCTCTCGAAGGGGAGCGGGCTGGTGTCATCCGACAGAACTGGAGTCGTTACACCGCGCCCCGCCCCGGCCGCTTGGCCTGGCAGTTCAGATTCGTGGCGAAGTGCATGTGCATGGTCACAGGGGAACTGTAGTCAGATGGGGCTTCGCGGGGCAACCCTGAAATCGTAACGGACGTGCACCAGGATGGGGCCACCAGGTCCGGCGGGCTCTTGGATTGCGCGGAGCCGGTTTTTGGTTATCCCCGACCTGAGCATTGGACGACCCAGGCCTGGTCGGGTAACCCCGGGCTGACGCCCGGGGCTAGTAAACACCACTCACGTGCGACGTTTCGCTGCCTTCCGCGTGAATTGGATTGCGCACACCAGGG
>DATBCM010000438.1:0-2457 GCA_036270455.1 Gemmatimonadales bacterium
GTGAAGTACAGATCGTCGTGCATTCTGAAATATAGACCGGATGACTAGCTTTGGGCGCGTGAAGATCTTCGTCCTGATCCTTCCCGTACTCGCGCTGGTCTGCGGGTGCCACGATTCGGTGACCACCGTCATTACTCGGACTGGCGGCCCGATCCTCGTCCCCGTGGATTCGGGATACGACTTTTCCCTCTTCGTCACCGCCCCGCCCGGCGACACCAGCCGGCTCTTCGTGGTGGAGCGCGGCGGCCGGATCCTGATCCGCAAGCATGGCGTCCGGCAGGACTCTGCATTCCTGAATCTGACGGCGCTCACCGGCGGGGCGCTCGAATACGGTGTCTATAGCGTCGCTTTTCACCCGCACTACGCGACCAACCGGTACGCCTACGTTTTCTACGTGGATAACACCGGCGCGGCGCAGGTCAGCCGGTTCACCGCCGATGCGATGTTCGATCACGCCGACCCGGCCTCCGAGCACTCGATCCTGAACGTCCCGCAGGCGGCGGACGCGGTGCTGTACGGCGGCCTCGTCACGTTTGGCCCCGACGGGAAGTTCTACATCGCCATCGGCGACGGCGACGCCAACGTCGACACCGCGGAGACGAGCCGCTCGCAGGACAGCATGGCGTATCAGGGCAAGCTGCTGCGTGTGGACGTGGACGCCGGGGATCCTTACGCCATCCCGGCCGACAACCCCTATGTAGCGCGATCCGGGTGGCTGCATGAGATCTGGCAGCTCGGGCTCCGCAATCCCTGGCGGTGGAGCTTTGATCGCCAGACGGGCGACGTGTGGGTCGGGGACGTCGGCCAGAACCTCTGGGAGGAGCTCGACTATCTCCCCTCAGGCGCGCGGCCCGGCAACAATTTCGGGTGGCCGTTCATGGAAGGAGACGTTTGCTATCGCACGGGGTGTGACACGGCTGGGCTCGTGCTCCCGATCCTCACGTACGCCCACAGTCCGGCATGTGCGGTCACCGGTGGGTACGTCTACCGCGGGAAGGTGTCATCGGATCTGTCGGGTGTGTATCTCTATGGGGACTATTGCGCCGGATGGGTACGCGGCCTGAAGATGGTCGCCGGGAAACCGGTCGATGCATTCACGCCGCTCGAAGCTCCGGTGATCAACGACAACGTCGTCTCGTTCGGTGAGGATGCGTCGGGCGAGGTGTACGTGGTCATGGCCTCGGGACGGATCTACCGGATTTCGCAGTAGTCACATCCCGCGCACCGCTCCAGCCGTTCGCCGAAATAGTTCAGCAGCATCCGCCGCCGGCAGGCACGCCGCTGCAGGTACACTTTCATCGCCGGCGCGATGCCGGGCCACGCCAGATCGCCGTCCCGCCACAGCACCAGACACTCGGCGGGATTCCCGTCACGCCCCGCCCGCCCCGCCTCCTGGTAGTACCCGTCGAGGGTATGGGCCGGCCCCCAGTGCAGGACCGACCGGACGTCCGGCTTGTCGATGCCCATACCGAACGCGGTCGTGGCGACCACCGCACCCACCTGGTCTTCCAGAAACGCCTTGAGGGTGTGCCGGCGGACCCGGGCCGTGAGGCCGGCGTGGTAGGGCGCGGCGTTGAGGCTGCGCAGGAGGAGCGCGCGGGCAATGAGCTCCGTCAACCGTCGCGTGGGCGCATAGACGATGGTGGCTGCGGTGGCGGTGCGAATCCGATTGGCGATGTGGGCGAATCGCTCGCGATCATCCCGGACGACCATCGTCTGGAAGCGGAGATTGGGGCGGTCGAAGGACCCGACCACCTCCACGGCATCCGCGAGACGGAGCACCCGCGCGATCTCGGATCGCGCGGCGACGGTCGCACTACCGGTCACGGCGAGCGTCGGCGGGTCTCCCATGAGATATCGGTACTTCCCCAGAAGCTGATAGACCGGACGGAATTCGTGGCCCCACTCGGTGATGCAATGCGCCTCGTCCACGGCGAGGAGCGCCGGACGGAGTGACCAGGCGGCGAGCCGCCGGGCCAGGGATGGCAGTCGTTCCGGCGCGCAGTACAGGAGTCGCACCAACCCGCCCCGCACCGCGTCCAGTACCTGGTGGCGCCGCGCGAGCGTCTGGGTGGCGTTGAGGTACACAGCGGCGATCCCGCGCCGCCGCAACGCACCTACTTGGTCCTGCATCAGGGAGACCAGGGGCGAGACCACGATGGTCAGCCCCCCGGACATGAGCGCCGGGATCTGGAAGCAGAGCGACTTCCCGGCCCCGGTGGGCAAGACGGCGAGCACGTCCCGCCCTGCCAGGAGTGGTCCCAGTACGCGCACCTGGCCGGGCCGGAAGCCGCCGTAACCCCAGTGCGTCGCCAGGAGGGCTCGGGCGCGCGCGAGGCCGCCGGGAAACAGGGTCATCCGAGCAAACAAAAACCCCGCTCGAGCTCGAGCGGGGTACGAATCCTTCAGCACCGGTCCGATTTACGCGAGATCGTCCACGGGGAGTCCATCCCGGAC
>DATBCM010000439.1:0-1710 GCA_036270455.1 Gemmatimonadales bacterium
CAGCGTCACGCCTCCGTCGGTCCCTTTCGACACGGGCTTCCAGGTGGTGATCAGGCGCGGCGGGTGGGGGGAGAACGAGCCGATCTCGGTGGCCCAGGTGTCGGCGGTGGCGGCGGCGAGTGCGCCGGCCGCGAGGGGCCAGGAGCCCAGGGCTCCGGCGAGCGCGGCGACGCCGCCGTTCGCCAGCACCTGCCGGGCGTTGCGCTGTCCACCGCCTCCCCCGGCCAGGCGCGTGAGGAGGGACCCGGAAATAAAGAAGGCGAAGAGCAGGACCACTCCTCGCCATCCCAGACCCCAGGCGGTGCCGCCGCCGACGGCCAGCGCCGCGACGACGCCCCCTCCGGTCAGCCACTTCATTCGTCGAAGAGCTCCCGCAGGATGCGCTGCTTCAATTCCGGAGGGCAACCTTGGGCGCGCGTTCTGGCCTGGACGAATTTTTGGAACGCCGCCTCGAAGTCGAACTGGTGGCCGCAAGGGGGGCAGTGCGTCAGGTGTGCGCGAATCTCCGTCTCGACCGCGGGTGTGAGCTCGCGGTCCAGATACTCGTAGAGATGTTCGATGCACTCGCGACACTTCATGGCGTGCGCCCCTTGATGTAGCCGTTCCCCACCGCGTAGTCGTACAGCTTGCCCTGGAGCATCTGCCGGGCCCGGAAGAGGCGGGATTTGACCGTGCCCACCGGGATCCCCAGGATCTTCCCGATTTCCTGGTAGCTCATGCCTTCGACGTCCGACAGGACCACGGTCTCCCGGAAGGCGTCGGGGAGGCCGTCGATGGCCTTGAGCACCTCGTCGTCTACGATCTTGTCGAAGAAGGCCCCCTGTGGGTCCTCCTCCTGTATGTCCTGAAACACCGCGAACGGCTCAATTGTGTCCACGTCCACGGTTTCCGGGTGCCGGGTCCGGCGCCGGTATTCATTAATGAAGGAGTTGCGGAGGATGGTCAGGAGCCACCCCTTGGCGTTGGTGCCAGGCTGGTACTGGTCCCAGGAGCGATACGCCTTGAGCATCGTTTCCTGGACCAGATCATCGGCGTCGGCGGCGTTGCCGGTGAGCCGGAGCCCGACGCGGTAGAGTGCGTCCAGGTGCACCAGCGCTTCTTTTTCAAATGCGGTCCGGCGGGAGGAGTCCGCGGGCGTCGGAGCCTGAGTGGCCATTGAGCGTTAAGCCTCGCCCGGCCTCCCCCCTTCCGCAATGGGGCACTAAGTTTCGCCCGCCGTGGTCCATAGCATCGTGCCACTCGCCGTACTCGAGGCCATCCGGAACCTGGATACGCCTGTGGAGGATGGGCTCGCCGAATTCGCGGACGAGCTCCTGTCCAAGCGTCTCGGGATGTCCGCCACCATCGCCATGCAGGTAAGTGAATACGAAGGCCTGGTCCGTCGGGATGCCACGGTGGATCCGACCAACGTCGAGGCCCTGCTCCGGCTCGTGGGGCGCCGCCCCGACGCCGATCTGGTATTCGCGGATGCGGGGCGGCGGGCGGCGCGGCGGGCCGCGGCGCGGACGGCGGGCGCCGCCCGGTGGATCGCCCGGGCGGGTCCGCGCGGGCTGGGATACGCGGTGGCCCGGCGCGCCGCCCGCGTGGTCCTGAATGGCGACCTCCACCGGGACGACGAGCTGCCCGTCGCGCGGATGAGCGAGACACTCGCCATTCGCGCGACGCCCGACGGCGCCGCCTGTGCACTCTACGGCGCCGCGTTCACGGAGC
>DATBCM010000440.1:0-4766 GCA_036270455.1 Gemmatimonadales bacterium
GGGCCGCAATTCGGGGAGCTGCTCGAGCGAATTGCGGCCCTGGGGTAGCGCCTCAGTTCGGAAGGGGAATCCGGATCGGGAACGCCGAAAGGTTCTGCGGGGGGGAAACACCCAGCTGGCCCGAGGTGCCGTCTCCCCAGCAGTAGATCAGTCCGCCCACCGTCACGCCGCAGACGTGCTGGGTGCCCGCCGCCAGCGATTGGAAGTGCAGCCCCCCCTTCACCAGGGTCGGCGCCGGCCGGTCCGTCCCCGTGCTGTCGCCGAGCTGACCGCGGTCGTTCGCCCCCCAGCAGTAGGCGTCACCCGTCCCCGTCACTCCGCAGGTGAAATCACTTCCCGCCGTCACCGAAACGATGTTGAGAGGAACGCTGAGGGACGTCGGCACCAGGATCGCACTGTCTGGCAGGCCCGTGCCGGACTGCCCCCGGTCGTTGGCCCCCCAACAGAACGTGATCCCGGAACGCACGCCACACGTGTGATCCCCGCCCGCGGCCAGCAGGTCGACCGGGACGCCATGGACGGAGTCCGGGAGCGTCTGCTGGATGGTCTGGGAATCGCCGAGCTGACCGAAGGTGTTCCGTCCCCAGCAGTAGGCCGTTCCGTTGGCGGTGGTCGCGCAGGTATGCGCGTCGCCGGCGGCGACCGCCCCGGGAAATACCCGACCGCCGCCGACCGCCGTGGGCGTCGGAGTCGTCGTCGTGTCGCCGAGGCCCAGCTCCCCGGAGGCGTTGCGTCCCCAGCAGACCACGGTCCCGTTGATCGTCGAGGCACAGGTGTGGTTGCCTCCCGCCGCCACCTCGAGGAAGTCGAATGGCGACACCAGGCCCGTTGGGAGGCCGGTGCCGCTCTCGCTGCCCAGCCCCAGCTGGCCGTGGTCGTTGTTCCCCCAACAACGCATCAGCCGATCAGCGCCCGTCGCGCAGGTATGCGCGTCCCCTGCGGCCAGAAAGGAGAACACCGCCCCCGCGGCGATGCCCGTGGGCGCCGGCCGCTCGAGCACGTGTGGCACGACGCCGAGCTGGTCGTCGTCATCGGCGCCCCAGCAGTAGATCCGCTGGTTGATGCCGGTGGCACAGCTGTGCCTGCCGCCGGACGCCACCGATTGATAGGTGACGGTCGCCACCCGGAGCGTGGTCGAGTCCTTGAGGCCTTCCGAAGTCGCGCGAACCATCGTGGTGCCGGAGTCGACGGCGATGGCGAGGCCGTTCGGGTCGACCGTGACCACATTCGAGTCATCCACCGACCAGGTGACCGGCGTCACCAACAATTGGCCCTGCGCGTCGCGGACCGAGACGAGCAGACGCAGCGTATCGTCCACATACAGACGGGCGGAGTCGGGGCGCAGGGTCAGGGTCCTGGCTGGGCCGGTGGGGCCACCACTGGTCGGCGACGGCGGCCGGAACGGAGAGTCGCAAGCCGCGAGGAGGACGACGATGAGCAACGATCCGGTGCGCACAGGTGCAAGGATATACCCCGGTCCCGCCTGGGGTGCCAACTGGCGCCGAACGGCGGGCGTCCGGTAGCTTCTTCCAATGTCCGCCGTCGCTCTCCGCGGAGTGACCAAGGCCTACGACTCCGCTTCGACCCCCATTCTGAATCACGTGACGCTCGAGGTTCCCGACGGGGAGTTTCTGACCCTGCTCGGCCCCTCGGGAGCGGGGAAGACCACGCTGCTTCGCTGCCTGGCGGGCCTCGAGCAGCCGACGGCCGGGGACATCGTCATCGGGGACCTCGTCGTCACGCGGGAGCCTCCCGCCGCCCGCGATGTCGCGATGGTCTTCCAGGCCCAGGCGCTCTATCCCCATCTGACCGTCCGCGGGAATCTCGCGTTCCCGCTCGAGGTGCGGGGCGCGCCCCGCTCGCTGATCTCGCGGAAGGTCCTCTCGGTGGCGGAGCGGCTGGGTCTCGACCGGATTCTCGACCGGCGGCCGGGACACCTTTCCGGGGGCGAACAGCAGCGCGTGGCGCTCGGCCGGGCGCTGGTCCGTGATCCCAAGGTGCTCCTGCTCGATGAACCCCTGGCCCACCTCGATCCTGCCGCACGGTCCGATCTGGCTGGAGCCATCGCCCGGTGGCATGCCGAACGTCCGGTCACCACGGTCCACGTCACTCAGGACCTGACCGAAGCGTTCACGCTGGCGCGCCGCGTCGCGGTGCTCGATGCCGGCCGCATCCGGCAGACCGGGACTCCGCGGGAGGTCTACCTGGCGCCCGCCGATACGCAGGTGGCCCGCCTCATGGGCCGCCCCGGCATGAACGTGTTGAGCGGTACCGCCCACCACCTCAAGAACGGGACCGAAGTGCAGTGCGGGCCGCTGCTCATCCCGGTCCCCCTGCGGGAGTATGAGGGGCAGATCCTCCTCGGGATCCGGCCCGAGAACGTGTCGATCGGACCTCCGGGCCGCGGGATGGGCGACGCCGCGGCGCGGCTGGTCGAGCCCTCGGGACCCGACACGCTGCTGCACTTCGAAATCGGTGAGGGCATCATCGTCGCCCGTATTCCAGGTTTTCTGGATGTGACCCCCGGCGCGCCGGTCGGGATCACCTTCGACGTCTCCCAATTGCATTTCTTCGATTCGTCGGGGATCCGGCTGGGATGACGCGGGTCACGCTGTTCCGGTGGGCCGGCGGCGTCGCCGCCGTGTGCACCGTCGCATCCGCCTACCTTGCCACCACCGGCTCGAGGAGGTTTGCCGAGCGCCGCTACGCGGAGCGCAGCGCGGCGAGCGCGGCCGCCTACCTGGCTGCTCAGACGCCGAAGAACGCCCCGCTCGATCCCGCGGCGTTCTTGAGGAGAGCGCGCGTCCTCGCGACCTTGCCGGACTGGTCACCTGACGTCGAGGTGTACCTGGGCACGGCCCCCCTCGTGCATCCCACGGGGCCGACCATCCCGCTGTCCACCATTGCCATCCTGTCGAGTCGCAACGCTCCCGCGTGGATGGCGGGAGCCGCGTTCGCTCCGGTCTGGGGACCTCTGGAGGGCCGCGTGGTGGGCGTCGTGCGCATCCGCCCCCACCTCCCCGAGGACCCGTCGGCGCCCTGGCTCCTCGGGCTGCTTGGATTGACGGCCCTGCTCGGCGCCATCGCCGCGCTCCAGCTCCGCCGCCGCCGCTGGGCCTGGTGGCTTGGCGCCTACGCCGCGAGCGCCCTGGCGTTTGGCGGCGTCGCCGCGAGCGCGGCGCACGCCACCTTGCGGACCGCCACGGTGCGGTGGCTGCGGGAGACCGCGATCCTCATCGAAGACGCGGGAAGCCGTCTGCCGAGGACCCCGACTCCCGCGCTGGTGGAGACGTTCAAGGCGCTGGCGGCTGACGGCACACTCGGCCCCGACACGTCATCCGACCCGGTATTGGAACGCGCGCTGGCGGGAACGCGCCCGGGTGCGCCGCTGCCCATCTGGCTGGGGGGCGGGCGCTGGCTCTCGCTGCAGCCGCCCCCCGAGGATTGGGTCGTGACGGCCCGGCACGCGGTCGCGGGTACCGCGGCGGTGGCCGGGGCGGTGCTGCTGATCGCGCTGGCGTGGGGCGCGGGCGACCGGGCGCACCCCGGCCGCCTCGAGGAGACGCTCTCCGCGTGGATGTTCCTCGCACCTGCCGGCGCACACCTCGCCGCCCTGACCGTCGCTCCCCTCGGCGTCCTCGTCTATGTCGCGATGCATCGGTGGGACCTGACCACCGGGGCTGGAGCATTCGTCGGATTCGCGAACCTCGCCGACGTGATCGTACGCTCCGACACCTGGGGCGTCCTCGCGCGCACCGGGCTCTTCGCCCTGCACGTGCCGGTGGCGGCCGTCATTGCCCTGGCGCTTGCGCTCGCCGCGCGACGCGCTCCGTCGCCCCTGATCCGGGTGCTGCTCGTCGCCCCGCCGTTTGCATCGGTGGCGGCGGCCGGCCTGGTCTGGAAGACCGGCCTCGCCACCTGGGGATGGTTCGACCAGCCTGGCCCGGCGTTTCTCGCGCTGTTCGGGATCGCGATCGTGCTGCAGATCGGTTATCAGGTGCCTGCATTCCTCGCAGGGCTCGATCGCATCCCCCGGACGCTGTCGGACGCGGCGGCACTGGATGGAGCCGGGGCCTGGTCCCGCTTCCGCCGCGTCACCGAGCCGCTCCTCAGGCCGGTCACGCTGACCGTGCTCGTCACGGGAGTCGCGGTCGCGGTGCAGGGCTTCACGCTCGCGTTCGTGACCGGTGCGAAGGCACCCCTCCTCGCCGCCCTCGACCTCTATCAGCTCGGATGGCGCCAGGGGCGGCTCGATCTTGCCGCAGCGCTCGCCGTTCTGGTCGGGGCCCTCTTCGTCACGGTCGGCGCGTTTCAGATCCGGATCTGGGGACGGGGAGTGAATCATGAGGCGTAGCCGGTGGGCCTGGGTGGCCCTGGTGGGAGCCGGGCTCGCCGCCGTCGTTCTCGCGATCCCCGTGTTCTACGAGCTGTCCGTTTCTCTCATGACGCCCGTCGAAGCGCGGGCCTTGCCACCCGTCCCATTTCCGTCTGATCCGCAGTTCGGCCACTACGCGTCGGGGTGGAACGGCGTCGGCCTCGGCGGCTTGCTGGTCACGACGACGCTCCTCGTCGTCCTCGCCGCCGCGTTCCAGATCCTCACCGGAGCCGCCGCGGCCTTCGCGCTGGCGCGGCTGCGCTTCCCGGGCCGCCGGGCCGTGCTGCGCGCCGTGGTCATCCTCGCGGCGATCCCGTCTCTCGTGCTCCTCGTGCCGCGATTCGTGATGGTCGATGCCTGGGGGTGGTCGGAGGAGTTCACCGGACTGGCG
>DATBCM010000441.1:0-2888 GCA_036270455.1 Gemmatimonadales bacterium
GTGAGCATCACCTGGCGCGCCATTCTGCGCACCGATTCCCGGTACCTGCGACAGGAAGTCACGATCCGCGCCCTGGGTGGAGACCTGGCCGTGAAGGAGATCCGCCTGGGAGATTTGACGCTTCCGGGCGCGCGAATCTCCGGGTCGGTGGCCGGCTCCCCGGTGGTCACAAACGGCTGGTTCCTGGGTTTCGAAGATCCGCTCGCGCATCATACCCTGGAGGGGGACCGGGTACAGTACGGCCTCGCCCGAGAGCTCCCGCTGAGGCCCGGCGCTCCAGTGACGTACACCTCGGTGATCGGGCCCGCGACGCCGGGACAATTGCGGCGGGACTTCCTGCTGTACGTAGAGCGCGAGCGCGCGCATCCCTACCGTCCGTTCCTGCATTACAACTCGTGGTACGACCTGGGCTATTTCAGCAAGTACGACCAGACGGGCGCGTTGGCGGTCATCGACGCGTTCGGCGTGGAGCTGCACCGCAAGCGCG
The DNA here is from genome assembly GCA_036270455.1 of Gemmatimonadales bacterium. Lineage (GTDB taxonomy): Bacteria > Gemmatimonadota > Gemmatimonadetes > Gemmatimonadales > GWC2-71-9 > 40CM-2-70-7. The sequence continues at coordinate 488 of DATBCM010000441.1, forward strand.
CCGTGGTGCTCGACTCCTTCCTGTTCGACGATGGCTGGGATGACCCCGAAACGCTCTGGCACTTTCACGCCGGCTTCCCGCACGGCTTCACGCCCATCCGTGCCGCCGCGACAAAGTACGGAGCGGCGCCCGGCGTGTGGATGTCTCCCTGGGGCGGTTACGGCAAGCCACGCGACGAGCGGGTGGCGTACGGGAAGACGCAGGGGTTCGAGACGAACGAGGGCGGCTTCGAGCTGTCGGGGCCGAAGTATTTCAAGCGGTTTCATGATGTCTGCGTCGACATGATCAAGACCTACGGCGTCAATCAGTTCAAGTTCGACGGCACCGGAAATGTCTCTCACGTCTTTCCGGGGTCGCTCTTCGATTCGGACTTCGACGCCATGCTGTCTCTGATCGGTGACCTGCGCGGCGAAAAGTCCGATCTGTACGTGAACCTCACCACCGGCACCTACCCGTCCCCGTTTTTCCTGCGGTCCTGTGATTCGATCTGGCGCGGCGGGGAGGACCATGAGTTTGCGGGGGTCGGGAGCTGGCGGCAGAAATGGATCACGTATCGCGATGCCGACACGTATTCAGGGATCGTGCAGAAGGGGCCGCTCTTCCCGCTCAACTCCCTGATGCTCCACGGGATGATCTACGCGAAGCACGCGCACAACTTGGACACCGACCCGTCGGGGGACTTCGAATCGGAGGTCCGGGCGTACTTCGGGACGGGGACGCAGCTGCAGGAGATGTACATCACGCCCGGCCTGCTCTCGCAGGCGAACTGGGACGCCCTGGGCGAGTGCGCGCGGTGGTCCCGTTCCCGGGCGGCGGAGCTGGTGGATACCCACTGGGTCGGTGGCGACCCCGCCAAGCTCGAACCCTATGGGCATGCGGCCTGGGCGCCGGGGCGCGGGATTCTGTGTCTCCGCAATCCGTCAGACCAACCGCAGACGTTCCCGTTGCGGATCGGTGAAGCGCTGGAGCTCCCTGATCACGCGCCCCAACGGTTCATGCTGCGGCGCGCGCACCGGAGCGAGCGGGCCAAACCCCCAATCGAGGCGAGCGTCGACAAGACGGTGGAAATCCCGCTCGCCCCGTTCGAGGTGCTGACGCTGGAGACGGTGTAGCTACCTCACCTTCGCATCCCAATTCAAGAGTGCGTTCCACACCAGCGGAAACTCGTGATGGTTGAGATACCGGTGCAGCGCGTCGAACGTGAACGCGATCACGCGTCCCTTCCCCACCGGCACGTCGAAAATCGCGCCCTGGCCCAGAATGTCACCTTCGTTTCGCACCATCCCTGACGCGACGTACGCGCTGTCGGGCGCGGGCTTGTCCTTCTCCTTGGTGGCGGGCGGCTTCGGGGTCTCCGCGATGCCGAGCATCGGGCCTTCGTCCTTTTCAGACTTGAGGCCGGCGCCGTACTGCAGGACCAGCATCGCGCTGTCCCGCGGATCGACCTCGAAGAGCGGCCCGTTGCCCCGGAAGAGCGTGAACTGCGACGGGTACCCGTAGAGGATCGGGGACGCAGCATGGCGAATCCGCGCCCGCACCACGGACCCCGGATGGAAGAGTCCGCCCGCGCCATGCGGCGAAAGGGCCAGCGCAATGCCGGCGCCCGACACGAGGGACGTCGACGACCCCAACGTCACAATCTCCCCACCGGCCTCCGCGAACTTCTGCAGCTCGGCCAGGCCATCGAACCCCGGCCCCCCCGTGATGTCTGGAGAGGACTCGGGCGCTGCAAGCGCCGGGCTCTGCATCGTCTTGAGATAGGGCAGCGGGCCCCACTTCGCGTCGATGCCGTGAATCCACTCCGGCAGTCCACCGCGGGCATTGGGTACCAGAATGACGTCGAAGCGGTCGCGGAGATGGCCCTTCCTCAAATCATCCTTGTCGATGGGCGTGTACGGGATGTGCGCGTGCTCGAAGGTGTAACGCGACCAGCCCTCGTCCTGCGTATCGAACCAGGTGTGGTAGATGGCGACCCGGGGAGTGCGGAGCTCGTGACGGGGCACGGAAGGCACCGAAGCCGCCACGAGGGGAAGCGCGTAGTCTCGGGCGAGCTTCGCGGCGGCACTCGCGGACAGTCCCTCCCAGATCACCGACCCAACCGGGAACGTGTCCTTCGCGGCCGTCTCCACGGTGAACGCACGCTCCGCGGCGGACGCATGCGCCGCTGGTTGGTCCGCCCGCAGCGCGTAGAGCGCCGGGAGGAGCTCCCCCTGCGCCCGGTACGCCATGACGTAGGTTGCCCCGGTCCCCGTCACCTGCGCCGTCGCCGCGACGGTGTCCAACAGGCGCTCGAGGCCGCTCCAATGGAACACCGCGGTGTCATTCACCCCGATCACCGTCGCGCCGTACAAGTCGCCGAGGGTCCAGGCGACGTCGTCGTAGGGTGGGTACTTGGCGCTGG
>DATBCM010000442.1:0-5313 GCA_036270455.1 Gemmatimonadales bacterium
TAGCTGTACACTGATGCGGCGGCTGCGGCCCCAAGCAACGGACCGAGCCAGTAGATCCAGTGGGCCCGCCAGACGCCCGTCGCGAGCGCGGGACCGAACGACCGCGCGGGATTCATGCTGGCTCCGGTAAGTGCGCCGCCCATCAGCGCGTCAAATCCGACGGTGAGGCCGACAGCGAGGCCCGCGATCGCCCCGTCCACCCTGGCATCCGTCGCCACGGCCATGACCACCAGCATCAGGAAAAACGTCAGGACGACCTCCACGATCAGCCCTGACGCGATGCCGATCGCGGGGACAGTGGCGCCGGCGCTTGCCGCGTGGCCCAGCAGCACTCGCAAGAGAAGGCCCGCCACCGTAGCGCCGGCCAACTGCGCTGCCACGTACGGCGCCACCTCGGCTCGGGGAAATCGACCGGAGAACCAAAAGCCGACCGTCACCGCCGGGTTGAAGTGCGCGCCGGAGATGTGACCCAGGGCGTAAACGCCCGCCAGGATGACGAACGCGAACGCCAGCGCTACACCCACCGGTGGTACAGAACCGGGAGACCAAGCGTTCACGGCGGCTGCTCCCGGACCGATGAACACGAGCATGAAGGTTCCGATCGCCTCAGCGACGAGACGCGGACCCTTCACGCGGGTTTCCGCCCTCGAATGAATGCTCCCATGATCCTTCCGCTCACCTCGCGCGCGACCTGGTCGACGTCGAGCCCCGCGCCGGTCAGAATCGCCCGGGCGTCTTCGAACGCGTAGACCCGCGTGGGCTCGATGTCGACATCCACGAAGCCCGTCCGGAGGAGCAAGTCTCGGAACTCGCCCTCCTCCAGCGCCCCCGCGACACAGCCGACCCAGAGCTCCATGCTCGTGCGCACGACGGCGGGGACCTCCCCGCGGATGACGACGTCGGACACGGCGAACCGGCCCCCCGGCTTCAGCACGCGGAATGCCTCCGCCAGGACCTTCGCCTTGTCGGCGGACAGGTTGATCACGCAGTTGGAGATGACGACGTCCGCGGTCTGGTCGGGGAGGGGCAGGGACTCGATCGACCCCTTCAGGAACTCGACGTTCTCGACGCCGGCCTTCCGCTGGTTCTCCCGCGCCAGCGTGAGCATTTCGTCGGTCATGTCGACGCCGTAGGCCTTGCCGCCGGGCGAGACCCGCCGGGCCGACAGGAGGACGTCGATGCCGCCGCCGGAGCCGAGGTCGACTACGACCTCGCCGGGGTGCAGGTCGGCGAGGGCGGTGGGGTTGCCGCACCCGAGGGAGGCGAGCACGGCCTGTTCGGGGAGCGCGGCGATCTGGTCCGCGGCGTAGAGGTTGTCGCTCACGGGGTCACAGCCGCCGCCGCAGCAGGCCGAGGCCGCAGACTGGCCCTGAACGATCTTGAGCGCCGCGGCGCCGTACTTCTCGCGGACGGTCCTGGTAATCAGCTCGGCATCGGTCATCGGCTCTCCAATTAAATCAAGATTTGTTGATGAATCGGACACAAGAAACCTGTCAGCAGCAGGCGGTACGACAGCTCCCAGCGTGTTCGCCAGGCTTCACCGCCTGCGCGAAATCCGCGATCTGGTCGAGGACTTGAGAATTGATGGTGTAGTAGCTCCAGCGGCCTTCCCGCCGGTCCGAAACCAGCCCCGCGTCCTTGAGCACCCGCAGATGGAAGGAGAGTCGGGACTGCGCCGCGTCCAGGGACGACTGGAGCTCGCACACGCACCGTTCTCCGTGGGAGAGCATCTCCACGATGTTGATCCGCGTGGGGTCCGAGAGGGCGTGGAACCACGTGGCGGCGCGGGCGGTGGTGGGGAGAGCAGTGGTGGTCACGGCGAACAATACATCAACATATGTTGATATGTCAAGGAGGGGCGCCCTGTGGAACTTCCGTCCCTTCGGGAGCGCAGACGACCGCCGACCTTGGAGAGACCTTCTCCAGGACGGACCGATGTACCGACTAACCTGGCTTCCTCTGCTTTGCCTGATCGCCGTACCCCTGCCGGCGCAGGCGCGCGACACGTCGCACGCCCGGATGCAAGCGCGCGGGCAGATGGCAATGGGCGTGGATCAGAACACGTCGAAGCACGTGTTCGACGACCTGAGTGACGGTGGCCGCATCGAGCTTCAGGCGGATTCTGTCGACTCCGAGGCCATTGCGGCTATCCGGGCCCATCTCTCGACGGTCGCGTCGGCCTTCCAGGCCGGTAACTTCACCACGCCGGAGTTCGTCCACGGCGGGAGCGTCCCCGGAACGGGCGTCATGGCAGCGAAACGTTCGGCTATTTCATACACGTTCGCGCCCCTCCCTCGGGGCGGGGAAGTCCGGATCAGCACTCATGATGCCGAGGCCCTCCATGCTATCCACCAATTCCTGGCCTATCAGCGGCAGGAGCATCACGCGATGGGCCACGCCATGCACTAGTCATGGTGACTGAGCGCACGATCGCCCGGGTACCCTGGCTTGCGACGCTGTCCGCCGCCGGCCGGCGGGAGCTCGCGGCCCGGGGCGTGACCCGGCGGTTTGCGGCGGACGAAGTCCTCTGGCGCCGGGGTGACGAACCCCGCGGGCTCTTCATCGTGATCGAGGGTGCTGTGCGGGTGGTGCGCGGGGCCGGGGGCCGCCAATGCGTCCTCCACCGCGAGGGGCCCGGGGGAACGCTCGGCGAGGTGCCGCTCTTCGGCGGCGGGACGTATCCCGCGACCGTCATCGCGGAAGAACCCACGGAGTGTCTGGTGTTGTCCCGCGCCGCAATCGAGGCCGCCGTCGAGGAGGATCCCCGGCTGGCGAGTCTGCTCCTCGGCCGGCTCTCCGCCCGGGTCCGGGAATTGGCGGGACGACTGGACCGGGTGACGACCCAACCCGTCGCCAGACGCCTGGCGGGCTACCTGCTTCTCCGCCATGACGCAGCGGGGGGGACGTTCTCGCTCGGACAGAGCCAGGCCAAAGTGGCCGAGGACCTCGGCACGGTGCGGGAAGTCGTGGTGCGGGAGCTCCGGGCCTTAGTCGGCGCAAACGTGATCCGAAGGATTGGGGCCGGGCGCTATAGGGTGATCGACGCTACCGACCTACGCCGACGGGCCGGGGGCTGAGGCCATCACTTCTTCTTCTCCGGATCCTCGGCGGTCCACGCCTGGCGGGGGATTCCCGTGGCCGCGGACAGCCGCCACAGAAAGCGCAGGACCCCTCCCGGCTTCTTCGACTCACCGGCGTCGATCTCGAGCGCATCGACCACCTGGCCCGACGCCCGCTTGATCTGCTCCCGCTGCTCGGGCGTAAGGACAATGCGTACGGGCTCTTGGTCAGCCATCCGACTCCCTCGAGTTTCGGGTGAGCCGCCAAACTATTCTCGAATTGCCACGGTTATGTAACAATGACTCCATGACCGATACGCAACTAACCCCGGGCGTGAGCCCGGGGTTTACGGGTGTCGGGGGCTTCCACCCCGGGCTTACGCCCGGGGTTAGTAAAACCGGTGAACCTGCTTGCCGAGCCAATGCCTGATCGTGAGCACGGCCTCCGGCTTCCCGATCACGAACGCCGCGAAGGAGAAGGCGCGTTCGCGGTATCGTTCGAGTTCGACATCCGACCTTCCTCGAGGACCATATGCCTGTGTTGCGAGAATGGCGCGCTGAGATTCGGCGTGAACGCCGGGAGGAATACGTGGAGTATGTGACCGCGACCGGGATCGCGCACTACCGAAAGACCGCCGGCAACCTGGGCGCCGCGATCGCCACCCGGGACTTGGACGCCCGGCGCTCGGAGATCGTCGTGCTGAGCTGGTGGACCGACCGCGTCGCCATCCGCGCGTTCGCGGGCGACGACATTGGCGTGGCTCGATATTATCCCGAGGACGACGCGTTTCTGCTCACCAAGCCCGGCACCGTCCAGCACTACGACGCTACGGACTTCGGTCTCAGGGCGTGATCCCTAGGTCTGGCTCCGGCGGGCGTCCGAAGCCTGCACCATCAGATCCTCGATGGTGGGCTGGAGGTCGGCGTTGAAGGGCACGAAGCCGAGCTGGAGGATGAGCCGGTACCGCCTGATGGTCCGGTCGTTGAACTCCTGCACCTGCTCGGCCACGCGTCCGGAGATGATGGGGAACTTCTCCTCCGGCGCGTCGAGGGCGAGCGCCATGAACTCGGCCAGCTCGAGACGGCCGAGCAGGTCGGAGTCCCGGAAACTCCGTCGCATGATCTCGGACACGCCGCGCAGAAGCTCGTCGCCTTCCTGAAAGCCGACCAGCTTCACGATCCGGTCGAACCCGACCACCTCGGCAGACACGACCAGAAGGTGGCCTTTCACCCGCTGGGCCCGCTTCACATACGGTTCCGCCAGGGTGACGAACCCGCGGCGGTTGTAGAGGCCGGTGAGGCCGTCGATGAACGAGAGTGACCGCAGGGCGGCGCGCAGACGTGCGACCTCCATGGCGTGCCGGATGCTGCGGGCGAGCGTCTCGCCCGAGATCTTCCCCTTCATTAGGTAGTCCTGCGCGCCCGACTGGATCGCCTGGGCGGCGAGCGTGCCGTCTCCGCGCGCCACCAGGGCGATCACCGGCAAGTCCTGGAACCGCTCGCGGACCTTGAGCAACGCCTCCAGCCCGTTGGCTTCCGGCAGGGACAGGTCCAGCATGACCAGATCGATGTTCCCCTCACCGATCCGCGCGTACGCCTCCCCCAGGGTGGTGACGTGCGCGAAGTCGTAGGGGGGCGCACCCGCGAACGCGGCCCCGGCGTCCCCCAGGGTGTCCCGGAGGAGCTGGGCGTGCCGCGGGTTGTCCTCCACCAGAAGGATCCGCACCGGTTCGGTGTCGATGCCGGACAGGGAGCGGCGGGCGAGTCTGCTGGAGGTGCGGGCCAGGTGGCCTCCGACATCGGGTCGAGGGGAGCCAGCGACCCGGAATCTTAGACCCGGCCGCACCTTCCGGCGAGGCGGGCGCCGGGGTGCTTTGTGCACTTCGCTTCCGAACGCTATTCATATACCCGTGCTGCCTACTCGTCCTTCCGGTGTGCGGCCTTCGCTGGTCCCGCAGGTCACGGGACTGTACCAGCGCACTACTGCTGCCTTCGTCCTCGCGGTCCTCCTGCTGTTGGGGGTGGGCGCCACAACCTTCTGGGGATTCGGACGGATCCGCTCGGCACGCGAAGACCGCCAAATATCGGTGACGGTGCGGGACCGTCTGAGCCGGCTGGTCGTGCACCTGCAGGACGCCGAGACCGGCCAGCGCGGATTCCTGCTCACCGGGCGCGATCCCTACCTCAAGCCCTTCGAAACCGGGTCCCTCCAGGTCCGCGGGGACCTGGACACCCTGGTACAGATCACCGCGCC
>DATBCM010000443.1:0-2817 GCA_036270455.1 Gemmatimonadales bacterium
CGGACCAGCTCGCCGCGATCGGCGTGGCTCCGGAGCGCGTGACCTTCCTGGCTCTTTCTCATGCGCACTGGGACCACACCGGCAACGTCTACCAGTTCACCCACGCGACCTGGCTCGCGCGACGAGCGGAGCGCGACGCGATGTTCGCCCAGCCGCCCCTCGCGCTCAGCCGGCCCGCCGACTTTGCCGGCCTCGAGGGCGCGAAGACCGTGCTCCTCACGGATGACGAATACGACGTGTTCGGGGACGGCACGGTGATCATCAAGTCCGCCCCCGGTCATACACCGGGACATCAGGTGCTCTACGTCCGTCTGGCGCACTCGGGCGGAATCTTGCTCGGCGGGGATCTCTATCACTTCCCGGAGCAGCTGCAGCTCGGCACCGTGCCCGCCTTCGATTACGACACGACGGCGACCCGTGCTTCACGGGTCGCCGTCGCCGCATACCTAAAGAAGGTGGGGGGGCAGATGTGGGTGCAGCACGACTTCGCCGCCAACCAAGCCCTTCGGAAGTCCCCCCTGTTCTACGAATAGCACCTGGAGCGACTTCCCCCCGGGACTAGAACTGTGACCAGAGGTGCTGGTTCGTCACCTCGTGATGGAACTGGACTTCGGCCGTCTTCACCACCGCGCCGAGGGCGCGGGGGCACCGGTCGGCCTGCATGACCTTCAGGTCCGCGAACTTGGCGTGCACCTCGTCCCCGAGCATCTGTTTGTAGAATTTCGAGCCCTGGTAGAGCCGGATCGCGTCGTAAATGTTGTCGGACAGATATTTGGACTGGGTCCCCGCGTCAGCCGCCAGCGGCCCCTCCAGCCCGGTGCGGAACACCGCGTACAGCGCCAGATAGGGATTCGCATCGGGCGCGATGGAGCGGACCTCCACCCGCTTGGAACGCTCGTTGCCCAGCGGGATCCGGATCATGGACCCGCGGTCGATGGCCGAGGCCTTGATCTGGTTCGGGGCTTCGAAATGCGGGTCCAGACGCCGGTACGCGTTGACGCTCGAATTCAGGATGAGGCAGATCTCGGCGCCGTTGGAGAGAATGCGCCGGGTGAAATCCCACCCCGCGTCCGACAGCTGGTCCTGCCCCTTCGGGTCCCAGAACTGGTTCTTCCCCTTCCGGGACACCGAGACGTTGGTATGCATCCCGTTGCCGTTCACGCCGGTGACCGGCTTGGGCAGGAAGCACGCGGTCATGTCCATCCGGGCCGCCACCTGACGGGACAGGAGCTTGTAGAGCTGCACCTGATCCGCCGCGACGCACGCCTCGGCATAGCTGTAATTCATTTCAAACTGGGAGGGGGCCACCTCGGGGTGATCCTTCTCGTTCTGGAACCCCATCGCCCGCTGCACCTCGGCCGCGGTGTCGATGAACATCCGCAGCGCGTCCCCCGGCAGCGAGTGGTAGTAGCCGCCCGTCGACAGATAGTCGAACCGGCCCGTCTCGTGATAGTGGCGCTCGGCGTCACGGCCCTGGAACAGGAAGCCTTCGATTTCGTTGGCCGCAAAGCACTCGGTCCCGTCCTTCGCGAATAGCTTATCCGCGTACTCCTTCAGGACACCGCGGATGTCCGCCGGGTAGGCTCCGCCTTCCCGCTGCAGGACGTCCGCGAACACCAGGACCTTGCCGTGCCCGAACATGTCGGAGGGCAACCAGTAGAACGCGGGCCAGTCGATCCGCAGCCTGAGATCTGATTCCTGCTGGCGGGAAAACCCCCGGATGGACGAGCCGTCGAACGTCAGGTTGTCGACCGAGCCCAGAAGGAACTTCTTGTCGTAGTCCAGCATGTGAAACCGGCCTTCCAGGTCCGTGAAGCAGACCGTCACGGCCTTGATGCGCTTCTCGTCCTTCAGGTACTTGAGGCGCTCTTCCTGGATCTTCTCGGCGGGCACCCGGTCCATCCGCTGCTTCTTCGCCGCCAGGTTTCGTTCTTCGAGCTCGTCGTAGGGCATCTCCAGGAAGTCGCGCAGGCCGGTCATGCAGATCCTCGAGGTAGGGGAAAGAACGTCCCAGGGTTCAGGGAACGTTCTCCCCTTCCGGCAGCGCTGGCAAGTTCCTCACTCCATGCGGAGTGCCTCCACGGGTGCCACCCGCGACGCCCGCACGGCCGGGATCAGCACCGCGAGCGCAGCGACGCCGAGAAGCAACACCGGGACGAGCAAGAAGGTCACCCAGTCGAGGGGGGCCACCTGATAGAGAATGGCCCGGAGGAACCGCGTCAGCACCAGGGCCCCGGCAACTCCGAGGGCAACGCCCCAGTAGGCCGGACGCATCCCCTGCCGCAGCACGAGTTCGCGCACCCCGCGTACATCGGAGCCCAGCGCCAACCGGATGCCGATCTCGCGGGTCCGCTGGGTGACGCTGTACGAGATCACCCCGTAGATCCCGACCGCCGCCAGGGTCAGGGCGAGGAGCGCAAAGACCGCCATGAGTCCCATCGTGAAGCGCTGCTCCTGCGTCGCCGCCGCCAGCACGTCGGAGAGCTGCCGGATGTCGGTGGCCGGCAGGTCGGGGTCGAGGCCACGGATGAGGCTCACCACGCGGCCGGTCAGGTCTTCGGGGGCTCCGCTCGAGCGAATCACCAGGTACGCGGCACGGCGAGGAATCGGGGGAGACGGTGGGCCGTAGGAGTTGGCCCATTGATCCTGGGGGACATAGAACCCCCGTTTGAGGTTCCCGAGCAGTCCATTGTGATGGACGTCCCCGACCACGCCGACCACGCGCCGGAACGGCGCGGCCGGTCTGCCGATCCGGATCATCTGCCCCACGGGGTCCTCGCCGGGGAAGTACTCCTTCACCAGCTCCCGGTTGAGGAT
>DATBCM010000444.1:0-6485 GCA_036270455.1 Gemmatimonadales bacterium
CTCGCACTCCTGGCGCCCGGGTTCTTCGAGTACGAGTGGACTCCGGAAGGAGAGATGGTCTTTACGATTCTTCGGGGGGCCGGCGAGCTGTCCCGGAATGACCTGCCCACGCGGCCGGGACACGCTGGTTGGCCCACTGCCACTCCGGATGGCCAGTGTTTGGGGACCGATCGCGTCGAGCTGGGCGTCGTGGCGGTGGGGACGCGCGACCTCGAGACGGGGGAGGCGCTCCCCGAGCTGTGGGAGGATGTCTTCCTGCCCACTCGCGCCCGGTGGCTCCGGGACGCCGACCTCGGGCCACCGCGCCGTGCCGGCGCGACGCTCGATGGCCGTGGGCTCGTTCTGTCGGCGGTGAAACCGGCGCAGGCCGGTTCCGGCATGATCGTGCGCTGCTACAATGCCCGGGGGGAACGCGTCGTGGGGGCCTGGCGCCTTCCCGATACCATCCGGACGGCGCACCGCGTCCGCGCCGACGAGCGGGCGGCGGAGCCCCTGGTGGTCGAGGGCCGCGGCCACACGGTCCGGTTCCTTGCCGAGCCCCACGAGATCGTCACACTCCTCATTACGTAGAGGGATATGGAAGAGCGTTTCCTGCGGGTCTCACGCACCGCCCGCTATGCCACGCTGGGCGAGCCTGGTCCCGAGGTCTCCGAGGTCTGGCTGGTCTGCCACGGGTACGGACAATTGGCGCGCCGGTTCCTCGAGGACTTCGAGGGTGTGAACGACGGATCGCGGCTCATCGTCGCCCCCGAAGGACTCTCGCGATTCTACATCGACCGCACGCAGCAGCGGGTGATGGGAGCGTCGTGGATGACGCGAGAGGACCGCCTGCACGAGATCGAAGACTATCTCGGGTATCTGGAGCTCCTCCATGACGAGGTGCAGAAAACCCTTCCCCGGCCGGTGCCGGTGACGGCGCTCGGCTTCTCCCAGGGCGTGGCCACGGCCACGCGTTGGGCGGCCCGCACGCACGCCCCGGTGCGGCGGTTGGTGGTGTGGGGCGGGACCGTGCCACCGGAGGTCGATCTCTCGGTGTTCGCGAAGGTGCGCGTGACGGTGGTGTGTGGAGACCAGGACGAGTTCATCACGGCCAAAGTGCGTGCGGCCGAGGCTGGGTTGTGGCGAACGGTCGGCATCGATCCCGAGGTGAAGATGTTCGCCGGGCACCACGAGGTGCGTCCCGACGTGCTGGCCGAGCTCGTGCGTTCCTAGTGATGGCCCGGCACCAGCCGGTCGCGCAGCGCGTCTCCCAGCAGGGTACAGGCGACGACGATCAGCACGAGGGCGATGCCGGGAGCGGCGGCCACCCAGGGCGCGTTCACGAGCGTGTCTCGTCCCGACGCGATCATCGAGCCCCAGGACGCGGTCGGGGGCTGGACGCCGAGTCCGAGGTATGACAGCCCCGCTTCCAGCAGAATGGCATTGCCGACGCCGAGTGCCGCGGCGACGGTCACGGGCGTGAGTGCGTTGGGAAGGAGATGGCGCCAGAGGACCCGCCATCGCGCCGCGCCCAGGGCCCGCGCACTCTCCGCGAAGCTCCGCGCTGAAAGCGACCGGACCTCGCCGTAGACCAGCCGCGCGATCCCCATCCACCCGGTCACGCCCAGGACGATCACCACCAGACCCGCCGACGGACGCCAGAGTGCCGCGAGGAGGAGTAACAGCACGACCCGCGGAAGGGCGAGCGCAAAATCGGTGCCCGCCATCAGACCGAGGGACAGCCACCCACGACTGGCGCCTGCCATGCCGCCGACGAGGCATCCGAGGACCACGGAGATCGCCACCGCCAAGAGGCCCACACCGAGCGAGATCCGCGCGCCGTAGGCGAGCCGCGTCCACACGTCCCGCCCGAACCGGTCGGTGCCCAGGGCATGCCATTCGCCGCGACGGTCGGTCGACAGCGGTGGGAGAAAGCGCGTGTGAATGACGTCGATCTGAGTATCGGGATGTCCGTCGGTGACGACGGGCGCCGCGAGGGCGACCACGATGGCCGCCAGCAGGACCATGGTCCCGAAGCGGCCGCGCCGGTCGCGCATGAGTGCGTTCACGAGGACTGGCGCTTGAGGCGGGGGTCGAGCGCGGCGACCGCCAGATCCGCGAGCAGATTCCCCAGCACCACGAGCGCCGCGCTGATCGCGGTGGCGGCCATCACGACGGGGTAGTCCCGGGCCTGCACCGCTTCCACCAGGATGCGGCCTACGCCCGGCCACGCGAACACCGCTTCAATGAAAACGGCCCCGGAGAACAGCGCCGGCAGCGAGAGCCCGAGGAGCGTCACAACCGGGATAAGGGCGTTCCGGAGGATGTGCCGATTGACCCGCGCCGGCGGCAGGCCTTTCGCCCGGGCCGTCGTGATGAACGGTTCGCCGCGGACGTCCACCATCGCTCCGCGCGCGAAGCGGGCCACGCCACCGATACCGATGAGGGTGAGCGTGAGCAGCGGCAGCGCCAGGTGACGCGCGCGGTCCAGGAGCTGGGCGAGCGGCCCGAGAAAGTCGGCGTCGTAGCCGGCCGCGCCGAACGCGGGGAAGATCTTCAACTCATAGGTCCCCAGCATGATCAGCATGAGGCCCAACCAATAGCCCGGCACGGCGTACAGCGTGACCGTACCGACCGAAAGCACCGCATCGGTGCGGGATCCAGGGCGCCGTGCCTGCACGGCGCCGATGATCACGCCGAGTCCGCAAGAGAGCAGAAGGGAGAGGCCGACCAGCCAGGCGGTCTGCGGCCACGCCGTGGCGATCAGGTCGCGCACGGGGCGGCCGGTGGCGAGGCTCGTGCCCCAGTCACCCGTGGCAAAACGCTCCAGCCAGGCCGTGAATTGCGCCGGCAGGGGACGATCCAGTCCGAGGGAGTGACGTGCGGTGACGATCTGCCTTTCCGTGGCGGTGGGACCGAGCAGGTAATCGACCGGGTTGCCGGGGGCCGCGTGGAGCAGGAGGAACGTCAGGACCACGACGCCCGCGACCACCGCGACGCCCACGGGGAGGCGCGAGAAGAGATGCCGGAGCACGGCGTCAATCTCGCGTCCCGCTCCGGGGGCCGCTAGAATGCGGGGCGTGACATCCTCTGGCTGCTGGCTTCTCGCGCTCACCGTTCTGACCGCCGCGTGCGGTGGTGACCGCGCGGCCCGGCGCGGGTCGACCGTGCTGTTCGCGTACGGTGCCGATCTCGAAACCATGAACAGCCTCGTCACGCGCTCACCCCTGCCGCGGCAGGTCGAGCGGTACGCCCTCCTCACCACCCTCGCGCGATACGACAGCGCGCTCCAGCCCCGGCCCTATCTGGCCCGCTTGTGGATCTGGAGCCCCGACCGCCGCACCCTCACGGTGGCGCTCCACACGGACGTCCACTGGAGCGACGGCGTGCCGACCACGGCGGAGGACGTGGTGTGGACGCTCCATGCGGCGCGGGATTCCGTGACGGGATATCCCCGCTATGCCGATCTCGTCGACATGCAGTCAGTAACGGCGCTCAATGATTCGACGGTCGTCCTGCGGTGGTCCCGCACCCTGGAGGGCTTTCCAGATGTCCTCACCGACCTGGCGATCTTGCCGGCGCATCTCCTGCGCTCGGTGCCGGACGGGGAGATGCGGAGCGCGCCCTGGAATACGCATCCGATCGGCAACGGCCCCTTTCGCTTCGTTTCGTTTGAGCACAATCGTCGCTGGATCTTCGAGGCCAATCCGGATTTCCCGGCGTCGCTGGGTGGACCGCCGATGCTTTCGCGCTTCCTGGTCGTCACCGTGGACGAGCCCACCGCCAAGCTTGCCGCGCTGGTGGGTGGCGAACTCGACTTTGCGGGGATCACCGCGATGCACGTGCCCTTCGTTCGCCGGGATCCCCGCCTCGCCGTGCTTGAGTATCCCCTGATCTTTCCGTATGGATTGGTGCTGAACACGCGCCGGCCCCCGTTCGACGATCCCACGATTCGGCTGGCGCTGGCGCTCGCGATCGACCGGCGCGCGATCATCGACGGCGTCCTGTTCGGATTTGGGCGCGTGGCCGAGGGGCCGGTGCCTCCCGAGCTTCCCGGCTACGTGCCGGTCCCGCCCGTGCCGTTCGCGCCGGACTCCGCCCGCCGGCTTCTGGCGGGACACTGCCCGTCCTTCGACATCATCACGGTCGGGAGCGGCGAAGCGGCGGTGGAGCAGCTGATCCAGGCCAATCTCGCCGCCGTCGGGTGTCAGGTCGGCATCCGGCAATACGAGCTCGCGACGTTCAATGGGATGGTGTACCGCCGGCACGACTTCGACGCGGCGGTCATGGGTCTTCCCGGGGACCCTGGGCTCTCGTACGTCCGCACCATCGGCGACCTCACCGGGCTTCCCCTTCCGGAGGATCCGGGAGAGGCCCAGAGCATCCTGGGAGCGACGCATCCCGTCATCTGGCTGTATCACGGCCGCGGCGTCAACGGCATGAACCGCCGCGTGCGGGGCGTGCGCATGGACGCGCGAGGGGAGCTTCCCACGCTGGCGTCGTGGTCCATCGCGCCATGAGACGCCGTGAGCTCCCCACGCTGGTCCGCGCGACGGCGCCGACGCGGCTCGATTTCGCGGGGGCCTGGACCGACGTGCCGCCATTCTCCGCCCGCGAGGGCGGGGCGGTGGTCAACGGAGCCATCGAGCTTCGGGCGGAAGTGAGGCTCGAGATCGGCGGACCGCTCATCCGGCTGGAAGCAGAGGATACCGGGGTCGTCGTCGAGTGCGTGAATGCCGGCGGGCTCATTGCCGGAGGCCCGCTCGAGCTGCACAAGGCCGCGCTGCGCATGTTCCCGGTGACCGGCAACCTCACGCTGCGCACGCGCTCCGCGGCCCCTCCAGGGTCGGGGTTGGGAGGGTCGGGCGCGCTCGACGTCGCGCTCGTGGCCTGTCTGGCACGCGCCCGCGACGAGCACTGGGACACGCGGGAGCTGGCCGAGCACGCCTGGCACCTCGAGGCGGTGGAAGCGCGGCTGCCCGGGGGCCGTCAGGACCAGCAGGCCGCGGCGTACGGTGGATTCAACCGGTTTACGTTTCGCGATCCCGACGTCGGCGTGGAGCCGATCACGCTGGCGCCGGCGTTTGCAGACGCCCTCGCCCGGCATATGGTCCTGTGCTACACCGGGGAAACGCGTGTCTCGGCGGCGACCATCACCCGGGTGGCCACGGCGTACGAAAAGGGAGACCCGACGGTCACGGGGGCCCTGCGTGCGCTGAAGGACCTGGCGGGAGACATGACCGACGCGCTTCGCGCCGGTGACCTGGCGGGAGTCGGCCGGATCTTGAACCGGAATTGGGAGCGACAGCTCGAGCTCGACGCCGGGATGCGCACGCCGGCGATGGCTCGGCTCGAGGAAGCGCTCGCGCAGGCTGGGGTGTTGGGGGGCAAAGCGGCGGGCGCGGGGGCGGGAGGTTCGATGTTCTTCCTGGCCGGGGTTGACGTGGCGGGGGCGATCGACGCGGCGCGCCGGGCGGGCGCGACCGTACTGCCGGTGCAATGGGCTGCGGAGGGTGGCCGCGCGTGGTGATTCGAGAGGAGATCGAGCAGCGCCGGCAGGACGTCACCTCGTCCGCGACGCTGGGTTCCCTGTACGCGCGCCTCGAGGCCCGAACGGCGCGGGTCCTGGCGGCTCCACCGACGATCCCGGTGTACAAGGGGATGCTCTCCGCCGATGGCGGTTTTTGTCCTGCCGACCACTCCGTGCTGGTCTTCGACCCCGCCAGCCCCTCGTCTCACCGCTGTCCGGCCTGCGGCAAGACGTACTCGGGGGAGCGTCACGATCAGTGGTGGGCCCGGCATCAACACCTCTGGTTGGCGGAGCGCGCGGCGGAGATGGCGACGGTGGCGGCGCTCGGCCAAAAACCGGACGCGGCGCGTGGCGCCGCGGCCCTGCTCAGCGAATACTCGCGCCGGTATCTCACCTACCCCAACCGCGACAACGTGCTGGGGCCGAGCCGCCTGTTTTCCTCGACCTACGCTGAATCCATGTGGGTCCTCAACTACCTAGGAGCCGCGTGGCTCTTGAACGAGTGCGGGACGCTGAACCAGGATACGCTGTCGGCGGTCAAGCAGGTCGCCGACGAGGCGGCGAACCTCATCGGTGAGTTCGACGAGGGGTTCTCCAACCGGCAGACCTGGAACAACGCCGCACTGACGGCGATCGCCGTGTGGTTCGAGGACGAGGACCTCGCCAAGCGCGCGATCGAAGGCGAAACGGGACTGATCGCCCATCTGCGAGGGTACCGGAAAGACGGCCTCTGGTACGAGGGTGAGAACTACCATCTCTTCGCCATGCGGGGCCTGGTCGCGGGGCTCGGCTGGGCCCGGCACGCCGGGATCGATCTCGACGCAGACGAAAAGCTCCAGGCACGGATCGAGGACGTGCTCCTGGCGCCGTCATTCTCCGCGCTCCCCGACCTCACGTTCCCCGCCCGCAAAGATTCACGGTTCGGGGTTTCGCTGGCGCAGCCCATGTACCTCGATACCTGGGAAGTCGCGTTCGG
>DATBCM010000445.1:0-2439 GCA_036270455.1 Gemmatimonadales bacterium
CGGGCGTGTAGGTCAGCACCTGCCCGTGCTGCGGATCGAACGGCGACTGGTGGATGTCCGCGTCGGGAGCCGACTCGTAGCTCCAGTGCATGCGACGCACCACGCGGTCCAACAGGTCCTCCCGGACGTACAGGAACCCGATCCCGAAGTCGCCCATCAGCCATTTGTAGGAGGCCGTGGCGGCGAAATCCACACCGGTCGCCCGGACGTCGAACGGCACGGCCCCGACCGCCTGGATGACATCCGCGTAGACGTACGCGCCGTGCGCATGCGCGAGGTCGCAGACGGCCTTGAGATCGTGCTGAAAACCGTTGTACATCGCGACCAGCGAGACCTCGATCAGCCGGGTCTTGCCGTCCACCACGCGCTCCAGGTCCGCCATCTCGATGCGCCCGTCGCGCGGCGTGACCACCCGGAGATCGAGCCCCCGCTTTTTCAACTCATAGAGGTGCACCAGCGCCCCGTCGAAGTGGAGGGCGTCCGTCACGACGTTGTAGTCGCCGCCACCCGGAATCCCCAGCGCCTCGACCACCAGATTCTCCCCGGTGCTGGTATTCGGAATCAGACTGAGCTCCGAGGGCTTGGCATTGATCAAGGATGCGAACGCGGCGCGCGGATCACCGTTCGGCCGCGAGAACTGCGCACCCGTCGACGGCACCAGCGTCGACCGCCGCGTCGCCACGCGCTGGCTCGCCTCGGCCGCGGCCCGCGGCATCGGATGCGTATAGGCGCCGTTCAGGTACGTGAACCCCTCGGCGATGGTGAAGTCGTCCTTGCGCGGGAAATCGCTCCCAAAGCTCGGGAGTGGCACCGCCCCGGATCCCTTGGGCAGCGACACCCCCACGGCGATCGCACCCACACCCTGCAGCCATTCGCGTCTCGACGACGTCATTGAGTCCCCTCGGCCTGGTGAGTGTTCTCAATCTACGCGGGCCCGAAAACGGCGTCCCGGGGCGCTGGTCGTCGCGCCGGACTCACGAATCGTCACCCTTCCGGCACGGACTGGAGACGGCCACGTGGGTGGACGACGGCAAGACCTGGACGAGCCCGTGGGACCTGCATTACCACCTGAAGCACGTTTAGGGGTCGATTTCAAAACCCAGCACGCAATCGTTCGGCGGGGTGTCCCCACCCTGAAGAGTGGGCCCGACCGGAGCAGGAGGGGCCGGATCGGCGCTAGAACGTGAACGACATGCCTAGGTGGTAGAGTACCAGGTTCACCGAGGTGCGAATTGGCGTCACCGTGAACGTTCCATCACCGTTCGCCTGGACGCTCGAGTTGTTCAAATAGGTCGCGCGGCCGTTGTCCTGGTACCGGGCACCCAGATCCAGGCCCACACGGCCCCCGCGGCCGAGGTACATCAGGATCCCGCCACCCGCTTCCCAGGAGCCGGTGAAGTCCTCCAACAGGGTGTTGCCGTCGGAGCCGTAACAGCCGCAGCCATAGCGGTCGTTGACGTCGGTGGAGAAGTACGAGAACCCGGCAGTGGCGAGGCCGTACAGGCGCACGTTGCCGGTGCCCAGGGTGACTTGCGGCCCCGCGCGCAGGGTCCCGATGTACGACGTGGTCTCGAGCGCGCAGCCGGAGTAGCAATTCCCGCCGTGGAAGAGCATCGACCCCTCGAGGCGGACGCCCAGCCCGCTCCGGGTCACGGGCACCGTGAGAAAGCCGTCGAAGCCGCCGACGCTCTTCACGAACTGGCGGAATTCACCCTGCGGGACCCCGAACATCAGACTCAGACCCGCTTGCGGACCGGCTGACGGCTCGACTTCGCGCAGGCCGCGAAACTGGGCTTGGCTCGCGGACGCGAGCGCCACTACCAGGAGTACCGTCCAGATCGCCGTACCACGGAGCGCGCGGAACATCGCTACCTCATGCTTGGGGACACCCTACAGAAGGCAAGGCATATGCCAACCTCCGGGGCGCTCCATTCCTGGCCCTTCCGGGCTTGGTTGACCTCCGCCGAGGACACCTGCGACTTTCCGCGACCAGTCTTCCAGGGACGGAATGTGGACCAGATTACGTGGGACGATTTCGCCAAGGTGGAGATCCGGGTGGGACGGATCATCGAGGCTACGGACTTCCCCAATGCCCGGAAGCCCGCCTACCGGCTCAAGATCGATTTCGGCGAGCTGGGCGTGAAGTCATCGAGCGCGCAGATCACCAAGTATTACCGGCGGGACGAGCTGGTGGGACGGCAGGTGCTCGCGGTCGTGAACTTCCCGCCCCGGCAGATCGCCAACTTCTTTTCAGAGGTGCTGACCTTGGGAGTGGTGCAAGGCGAGGGGGACATCGTCCTCATCGGGCCGGACCGGGAGGTCCCCCTCGGCCTGCGAATCGCCTAGTCCCCCTGCAGCTGTTTCCTCGGATACACGGCAGTCTTCGCGATCATATCGTGGAAGCCCTGTTTCGACGATGCGAAGATGAAGAAGAAGCCG
>DATBCM010000446.1:0-1754 GCA_036270455.1 Gemmatimonadales bacterium
AGCGCGCGGGCGAGGTGCCACCGGAAGGCGCCGTCGGCGCGGCGCAGCAGGTACTCGATCTCGTAGGGCTCGCCGGTTGCGGTCGAGCGGGTCCACAGCTCGAGGCACCGGGGCAGATCTTCGGGGTGGATGGTCGGGTGCCAGTTCCACCCCCGGAGCTGCTCCGGGGTGAGGCCGGTGTACTCGGTGGCGCAAGCGTTGACGTAGTCGATCGCCCAGTCCGGCTCGGCAGTCCAGGCCATCGACGGCAGCGCCTCGGCCAGGGTGCGGAACCGCCGCTCGCTCTCGCGCAGCGCCTCCTCGGCCCGCTTATGCTCGGTCATGTCCCGGGCCAGGGCCACCGTGAACCGGCGGCCGCCCTCCCAGAACGGTCGGCCCCGGACCTCGACCGGGAACACCGACCCGTCCTTCCGCCGGTGGCGGGATTCAAACACGAGCATCTCCCCGGTGTCCAGCCTCCGCCCGAACTCCTCGAGCACGGCGGGGGTGACGTCGGGGTCGAAGTCGAGCGGGGTCGTCCCGACCAGCTCGTCCCGCGTGTACCCCAGGCTCAGGCACGCCTGGCGATTCACGTCCACGACGACAAGCTGGTCGTCTTGCAGGAAGAGGGCGTCGGTGGCATGGTCCACGAACGTCCGGAACCGCTGCTCGCTGGCCCGCAGCGCCTCCTCGGCCCGCTTGAGGTCGGTGATGTCAGTTCTGCTGCCCACGAAACGAATCGGCTTCCCCCCCGCGTCGCGCACGGCGACGCCCCGTGAGAGCATCCAGCGGTAGGAACCGTCCTTGTGGCGGGCCCGGTGTTCGGATTCTAACTCGTCGGTCTCCCCGGCCAAGTAGCTGCGCACGGCCGCTTCGACGGCGGCGACATCGTCCGGGTGGACCAGGGCGATCCTGGTCTCGTAGTCGGTCGGGGAAGCGGGGGGTTCGTGGCCGAGTTGCTCCCAGACGTTCACGTAGTGGCCATGGCCGTGCCGGTGGTCGCCGTCGGGCATCTCGATCTCCCAGACACCGACCTTGGAGCCGCGCAACGCCAACTCCAGGCGGGCGTGGGCCTGGCTCAATTCCTCCTCCAGCCGTTTTCGTTCGGAGATGTCTTGCACGATGGCGATGCAGTAGGCGGGCTGGCCCGCCGCGTCGCGCTGGAGCGAGGCGGTCACTTCGCCCCAGACGAGCGAGCCATCCTTGCGGATGTAGCGTTTCTCCAGCGAGTAGTTGGACAACGTGCCCCGCATCAGTCTGCCGAACAGCTCGAGATTGGCCGCCACGTCGTCGGGGTACGTCAGCTCCGGGAAGGTCCTCCCGAGCAGCTCCTCGGGGGCGTAGCCGAGGATGTCGCAGAGCTTTCGGTTAGCGCGTAGCCAGCGGCCCTCATGGTTACTGTGGATGATGCCTACGGCCGCGTTCTCGAACGTGCCGCGGAACCGCTCCTCGCTCTGGCGCAACGCCTCCTCGGCCCGCTTGTGCTCGGTCATGTCCCGGGCCAGGGCCACCGTGAACCGGCGGCCACCCTCCCGGAACGGTCGGCCCCGGACCTCGACCGGGAACACCGACCCGTCCTTCCGCCGGTGGCGGGATTCGAACACGAGCATCTCCCCGGTGTCCAGCCTCCGCCCGAACTCCTCGAGCATGGCGGGGGTGACGTCGGGGTCGAGGTCGAGCGGGGTCATCCCCACCAACTCGTCCCGCGTGTACCCCAGGCTCAGGCACGCCTGGCGATTCACGTCCACGACGACGAGCCGGTCGTCGTGCAGGAA
>DATBCM010000447.1:0-4245 GCA_036270455.1 Gemmatimonadales bacterium
AGCTGATGGATTCAGGGTTCGAGCGCCGCCTGCGGCGCGCGTTGGGGGACGACTACGAGCTGCTCGGCGAGCTGGGGTCGGGTGGCTTCGGCCGCGTGTACCGCGCGCGGGACCTCGGCCTGGAACGGGAAGTGGCGATCAAGGTCCTGCATCCGTCCATCACCGCCGATCCCGTGGTGGTGGAGCGCTTTCGTCGGGAAGCCCAATTGGCGGCGCGCCTGCGGCACCACAACATCGTGAGCATCTACGACATTCAGGGACGGGCGGGCCTGCAGTGGTACACGATGGAGTTCGTCCCCGGGCAGAGCCTGGCCCAGCTGGTCCAGAGCAAGGGGCCGCTGTCGGTCGAGCGCACGGTCCGCGTGATGACCGAGGCGCTGTCAGCGCTCGAGCACGCGCACGCGCTGGGCCTGGTCCACCGGGACCTGAAGCCCGAGAACATGCTGCTCGAGCCGGACGGCCGGCTGCGCATCACGGACTTCGGGCTGGCCCTGGCGTTGCGTGGTGAGCGCTGGGGGGGCGCGACCTCCCGCAGTGGCACGCCGCAGTTCGCCGCCCCCGAGCAGCTCCTGGGCGAGCGCGTGGACCCCCGCGCCGACCTCTACTCGCTCGGCGCCACCGCGTACTTTGCCCTGCTCGGCCGCCCGCCCTTCGACGGCGCGACGCCCGAAGCCATTCTGGCGAAGCAAACGGTCGATGCGCTGCCCTTGCTCGCCGCGGAGCGGAGCGACGTGCCGAGGGAGCTCGAGGTGGTGCTGCGGCGGGCGGTGGCGAGTGATCCGTCGAAGCGGTTCCAGCAGGCCGCGGCGTTCAGAGAGGCAGTGCTCGCCGCCGCCGGAGGATTGCGCCGGAAGCTCCTTACGGTTCTGAGGCGACTGGCCGGAGCGTAAGAGGGAAGCTCATCTCCATCTGAAGATCTTCAGGGCCACTCCAAAACACACGACGCCCCACGACACCACGACCGCGATCGGCGCGCCCAGGTGCACGATGGACGTGCCGTCGATCATCACCGCACGCAGGGAGTCGTTGAGCGCGGTCAGGGGCAGCGCCTTCACGAAGGGCAGCATGACATCGGGGAAACGCGAGTAGGAGAAGAAGGTCCCCGACAGGATCCACATCGGCAGCATGGCCAGGTTCATCAGCCCCGACACGCCCTCGACGGTCCGCGCCCGGCTCGCGATGAGCAGGCCCAGCCCCGAGAATGAGAGCGAGCCGAGCAGCGCAATCGTGGCGAGCGCCAGAAACGATCCCTGCACGCCAACGCCGAAGATCAGCCATCCGAACCCGACCAGCGCCGCGACTTCGACCACCAGAAATACCAGCCGCGAGAGAATGAAGCCGAGCAGGTAGTGACTCTTCCGCATCGGCGTCGCCATGAAGCGCTTGAGCAGCTTCTTCTGGCGGGCGGTGACGACCGCGAACCCGACGCCCCAGATCCCGGAGCCCAGCAGGTTCATGCCCAGGAGGCCGGGGATGAGAAAGTCGATGTACCGGGAGCCGCGCGCGGTGACGTGGTCGTTCTTCGTCGCCACCGGATCCGCACGCCCGGCGGCCCGCTGCAGCGCCTGATCGACCTCCAACCGGGCGGGGCGGCTGTCGTCCCGGGTGGGATCGAACCGGTAGGTGACGGTGGTCCCCGGCACCACCAGAATCGCGATGCTCCCGGCGCGGAGCCGAGTGCTCGCGGTGGCGGAATCGAGCCGGACTGGCCGGAGCGACGAATCGGGCTTCAGGGCGGCGACCACGGCGCTGTCCCCCGGCCCCGCGAGCACCCCCACGGAGATCGCGCCGGGGCCCTTGTTCCGGAACGCGAGCCCCAGGGCCGCGGCGAGCACGATCGGGAACCCGAAGACCCAGAAAATGGCTTCGGGCTCGCGATAGAACTCCCGGACCCGCGAGACGGTGAGCTGGACGATCGGATGGTTACGCATCGCGCAGCTGCCGCCCGGTGAGCGCCACGAACACGTCTTCCAGCGTCGCGTGGTGGGTCGTCAGGGACGTCAGGCCGATGGCCCGCCGGTTGAGTGACGCCATCAAGGCCGGCAAGGCGGTGTGCAGCTCTGCTGCCGTGAGCGAAACGCCGTCGGCCGTGAGCCGGACACTCCGCACGCCCGGCAGCTTTTCGAGCTCGGGCCCAAGATCGGCGGGTGCGCCGCCGTTGGAGACCGCGAATTCGATCACATGTTCCGCGCCCAGCGACGCGATCAGCTCGTGCGGGGACCCCAGGGCGATGATCTTGCCGTGGTCCATGATCGCCACGCGGTCGCAGAGCCGCTCGGCTTCATCCATGTAGTGCGTGGTGAGCAAGACGGTGTGCCCCTGCCCCTTGAACCGCTCGACCACCTCCCAGAGCTGGCGGCGCGACTGCGGGTCGAGCCCCGTGGTGGGTTCGTCGAGAAACAAGAGCTCGGGCTTCCCGACGAGCGCGCAGGCGACCGCCAGGCGTTGCTTCTGCCCACCCGAGAGCTTCCCCACCCAACTGTGCTTCTTTTCTCCCAGGGAAACGAGGTCGAGGACCTGGTCGACCGTATTCGACGTCTCGTAGAAGGAGCGGAAGAGCGAGAGGGTCTCGTCGACGGAGAGCTTCTCGGCCAGCTGGGTTTCCTGGAGCTGGATTCCCAGGTGCTCCCGCAGGGCCCGGCCCCCGGCCTCATCGGACCACCGCATCCCCAGAACTTCGACGTCTCCGGCGTCCGGAAGCGTCAGGCCCTCGAGGATCTCGATGGTCGTGGTTTTCCCGGCGCCGTTGGGCCCCAGGAGGCCGAAGCATTCGCCGCGCTGGATCGTGAGGTCGAGCCCGGCGACGGCGGTGACGTCCTCGTACTTCTTGACGAGGCCCGCCGTGCGGATGGCGGGACCGCCCGGGTCGGCGCGGTCAGTGCGCGGGTTGGTCACCGGGCTCGTTCTGGGGGGGCTTGTTGTCCTTTTCGGGCTGCATCGCGTTCTTGAGGGCTACGTCGATCTGCATGTCGATGCTGTTGAAGCCGTCGTTCAGGGCGCGGATCTTCACATTGAGTCCCGCGCTCCGGCCCGCGACGACCGAGAGATTGCCGCAGAGGTCGCCCACCGTGCCGACGGGAGAGGTGAGCAGTTTTTGGCGCATCTGGGACATTTCCCGGGCGATCATGGCGCACAGGTTGTTGATGACACTCGCCTTGGCCGCGCGGCTCGATTCGAGTTCCTTCAAATCCGCACGGGCATGGGAGATGATTTTCTGCAGATCGTGGATCTGGTCGACCCGACGCTGCTGACCTGCGCTGAGTTTTTGGACGGCCATGGTCCGCTCTCTTCCGAGTCTGCGCTGCCCTCGAAACTACTTGGTCTCAGGCGGCAGGGGTACGGACGGCAGCCACCTTCGGGGCTGGCTGGTCGACCTCTACCAGTGTCATCAGCCAGAACACGAATACGATGATGCCGGCCGACATGTAGAAGGGGACGGTGTGTCCGAGCGCGCCGTAGGCCCACCCGGCGTACAGCGGCCCGAAGATGGCCGCGAGGCCGCGATACGTCTGCTGGACCCCCATGGTCACGCCGATCTCCTTGGGATCCGCGCGATGGCTCACCAGTGCGGAATTCGCGGGAAATACCAAGGCCGTCCCGAGGGGCAGTAAGATCTGGGTCAGAACGAAGATAGGGAGCGTCGGGGCCAGTGGCACGAGGATGAATCCGGCGAACAGGAGCGCCGCCCCGATTCGCATAGTCTTCACTTCCCCGAAACGGTCGTTGAACCAGCCCACCGGCGCCGCGCGCATGACCACGCCGACGATGCCGAAGATCATGAAGAAGTATCCGATCTGGTCCACGGTGATCCCAAACTTGTCGTGCAGGTACAACGAGAAGATCGGCGGCAGCGCGTTGAAGCCGAGCATCGCGAACGTATAGACCCAAATCAGGAGAGAAATCGGGCTTCCCGGCTCCCTGAGCACCTTGCCCGCGGGCCTGGTGATGTTGTCGTAGGCATCCCTCAGTGTGATCTGACGTACGCCCTGGGGCGTGTAGCGGTCCACGCCGACCTGCGCCCACCGCGACTCGGGGAGCCACTTCCATGCAAACGCGACGTTGATTAGCACGAGGACTGCGCCGAAGAGCCCGGGGGCCGCATCGCCGAACCGGTGCATGAAGGATCCGATGGCGGGGCCCACGACCACACCG
The DNA here is from genome assembly GCA_036270455.1 of Gemmatimonadales bacterium. GTDB lineage: Bacteria > Gemmatimonadota > Gemmatimonadetes > Gemmatimonadales > GWC2-71-9 > 40CM-2-70-7. The sequence goes on from DATBCM010000447.1 coordinate 4,153, forward strand.
GCGCTCGTCGCCGCGGAGATCCATCCCAGCGCCTTCGCGCGCTCCTTCGGGGGCATCGAGTCGGCGACATACGCCTGGACCACACCGGTCGTC
>DATBCM010000448.1:0-2563 GCA_036270455.1 Gemmatimonadales bacterium
CCCGCCGGCGAAGAGCGACTGGTGGGTGTGCATCCCCGAGCCATTCTGACCGACGATCGGCTTGGGCATGAAGGTGGCGAGGAACCCGTGCCGGTAGGCGACGTTGCGGACGATGAAGCGGAACGTCGCGAGATTGTCGGCCGTCTCGAGCGCCTCGGCGTACCGGAAATCGATCTCGTGCTGGCCCGGCGCGACTTCATGGTGTCCGGCTTCGACCTCGAACCCCATGGACACTAGGTCCTTCACGATCAGGCGCCTGATCTCCTCGGCCTTGTCCACCGGCGTCTGGTCGAAGTAGCCCCCCGAATCGTGGGTGATGGTGGTGGGCTCTTCGGACGCGTCGAATTGGAAGATGAAGAACTCCGCTTCCACTCCCGCCATCATGGTAAGGCCTGCATCCCGGGCCCGCGCGATCTGGCGCTTCAGCGCGAGGCGCGGGCACCCGGCGAAGGCCGACCCGTCCGGGTTGTAGATGTCGCAGATGATGCGCGCGACCTTCCCCCCTTCGTCCCCGCCGGGGAGCACGCGGAACGTCTCGAGATCGGGCTTGAGCACCATGTCGGACTCTTCGATCCGGACGAATCCCTCGATCGACGAGCCGTCGAACATGATGTCCCCCTCCAGCGCTTTCTCGAACTGGCTCTCGGGGACATCGACGTTCTTGTTGACGCCCAGGATGTCGGTGAATTGCAGGCGCAGGAAGGAGACACCCTGCTTCTTGGCGAGGTCGAGCACGTCGCGTTTGGTAGTCATGGGATACGGTTAGTGATTAGTCGGTTCGGCGGTCAGTAGGCCCAGGTGGAAGGGTAGCTACTAACCGCCTAACCGTCTAACCGCCTAACAACTCACACGTCGTAGTACAGGAAGAACTCGTACGGATGCGGCCGCAGGGCCACCGGGTCGACCTCCTTGGCCTTCTTGTACGCCAGCCAGGTGTCGATCAGGTCCCGGGTGAACACTCCTCCCTCCAGCAGAAACTGGTGATCCGCCTGGAGCGCGGCCAGCGATTCCTGCAGGCTTCCCGGCGTGTTCTTCACATGCTTCCGCTCCTCCGGCTCGAGCTCGTAGAGGTCCACGTCCATCGGCTGGGGCGGCTCGATCTTGTGCTTCACGCCATCGAGACCGGCCATGAGGAGCGCTGCGAACGCGAGATACGGGTTGGCCGACGGATCGGGTGCCCGGAACTCGATGCGCTTCGCCTTCGGCGACGCCGAGTACATCGGGATGCGACAGATGGCCGACCGGTTCCGCTGGGAATAGATGAGGTTGATGGGGGCTTCGTAGCCGGGCACCAGCCGGCGGTAGCTGTTGGTGGTCGGCGCCGCGAAGGCGAGCACCGCGGGCGCGTGCTTGATGAGGCCGCCGATGTACCAGCGGGCGGTGTCCGAGAGGAGCGCGTAGCCCTTGGGATCGAAGAACAGATTGGTGTCCTGGTTCCAGAGGCTCATGTGCACGTGCATGCCGGATCCGTTGTCGCCGAACATGGGCTTGGGCATGAACGTCGCCGTGTAGCCGTGCTGGTCGCAGACGTTCTTCACGATGTACTTGTAGATCAGCACCTGGTCAGCCATCCGGGTCAGGGTGCCGAACTTCATGTCGATCTCGGTCTGCCCCGCCGTGCCCACTTCGTGGTGGTGGACTTCCACGTCGATGCCAGCCTGGATGAGCGCCAGCATGATCTTCGACCGCAGGTCCTGCAGCTTGTCCACCGGCGGCACCGGGAAGTAGCCCTCTTTGTGGCGGGGCCGGTGCCCAGGGTTGGGCGTGCCGTTCCGGCCCGAGTTCCAGATCCCCTCGTCCGAGTCGATGTGGTAGTAGCCCTCGTGCGCGTTCTGGTCGAAGCGCACCGAGTTGAAGATGTAGAACTCGGCCTCCGGACCGCAGTAGACGGTCGTCGCGATCCCGCTCCGCACCAGATACGCCTCGGCCTTCTGCGCCACGTAACGCGGGTCGCGCGAGTACCGCTCCCGGGTGATGGGGTCTACGATGTCGCACGTGAGCGAAAGGGTGGGCACCTGCAGGCAGGGGTCTACGAAGGCGCTCGCGGGATCGGGGAGCAGGAGCATGTCGCTCTCGTTGATCGCCTGGAATCCGCGGATCGACGAGCCGTCGAACCCCAGCCCGTCCTCGAACACGTCCTCGGTGAGATGCTTCACCGGAATCGAGAAGTGCTGCCAGGTGCCGGGGAGGTCGCAGAAGCGGACGTCGACCACCTGCACGCCGGCCTCGTGAGCTCGGCGGATGACGTCCGTGGGGGTCACGCCGGGGGCCGTGCGGCCGGCGCTCGATCGGGTGATGGGCTCCATCGTCGCTGTCATGCGGGGGTCTCCTCACTGGTCGTGGGGTGGCGGGCGGAAATACGAAGGGCCCGAGCGGATGAGCGTCGGGCCCCGAGAATTCGTGTCAGGGTGATTGCGGCAAGCATGCGGGAAGGTATCCTGGCCATGCTGCACTGTCAAGCAAAATCTGCACCACACGCACTGAAACCTTCTATATCGCTCCTTCAGTACAGAAAATGTGACTAAATGATCACCGTTTTGTGCATCTGATGCACGATTTCAAC
>DATBCM010000449.1:0-3263 GCA_036270455.1 Gemmatimonadales bacterium
AATCTGATCGCCGACCTGGGCTGGTCGTGGGCGCCCGTCTGCGCCGCTGTCTCAGCACTCGTCACCCGCCGTCACGCGGACGAGCCGGTCGAGCGACGCGCGCTGACCTGGATCGCCATAGGATGCCTCACCTGGTTCATCGGACAGCTCGGGGACGACTGGTCCAACAAGGCCGTCGCCGGCACCGGGTATATCGGCATCTACCCCTGTTTCGTGATCGCCGTCGCCGTGCTCCTGCGCCCGCAGCTGCGGCGCGTCGGCGGCATGGCGGTCGCGCTCGATACCATCCTCCTGACCTTCACGAGCGTCACGCTCGGTTATGAGCTGATCAGCGAGATGGGTGTGCCCACGGATTCCCGACGCACCATTCTCGGTCTCGCGTGCGGCCTCGGGGCCGTGATCCTCCTCTGGACCCTCCTGGTCGGCATACTCAACCGGACCCGCCCCCTGCAAGAGCACGGCTCCCGGGCGTTCGGCGCGTTGATCTTCTTCGCGCTCGGTAATGTCGCGTACGCGGTGGCCCAGATTGTCACCCCCTCCGGGAGCATCCCGCTCTGGATCGTGACCGTCGGCTGGATCACGATGTTCTACGTGCTCGCCGTGGCGATCGCCTGGAGTACGCCGTTGTTCCGGGGGATTCGCGTCCTCGATGATCCGAATGCCGGCATCTTGCCCCACCTCGTGGTCTTGATGGTCGGACTCGGAGGCGTCTTCGGCGTCGCGGTCATCGGGAGTTTGCGGCCGGGAGTCGACGTGCCCGCGGCCCTCCTGGTAGGCGCCGGCGGCGTCATCATCGCCGCCCGGCTCGTGCTCGCGCTCCGCACCGATCAGGAGTACGCCCATCGCCTGGAGCAGGACGTCGCCCGGCAGACCCGATCGCTCTCCGACTCGTACGCCGAGCAGCGACGGATCGAGGCTCAGCTCCAGCAGTCGGATAAGCTCGCGGCGCTGGGGCAGCTGGTGAGCGGCGTGGCGCACGAGATCAACAATCCCGCCGCCATCATCTCCGGCTTCGCGCAGACCCTGTTGCTGGATCAGCTCCCGCCGGAGCAGCGCGAGATGGCCGAAATGATCCGCGACGAGGCCATGCGCATCGGGCGGATCACCTCGAACCTGCTGGCCTTCGCGCGGTCGGGCGGCAGTGAGCGGGACTTGATCGATCTGAACGACGTGGTGCGCCGCACGTATGCCCTCCGCTCCTACCACCTCAACACCCTGAACATCGCGGTGGCAGTGGACCTGTCCCCGGACACGCCGGTGGTCTGGGGCAACGGCCCCCAGCTGCAGCAAATGCTCCTGAATCTGATGATCAACGCGGAGCAGGCCCTCGCGGCGCAGCAGGGGGACCGGTCCATCGCTCTGCGCACCATCGCGACGCCCGACACGGTCCGCCTCGAAGTCGCGGATACCGGTCCGGGCGTCCCGCCGCAGATCCAGGCGCAGATCTTCGACCCCTTCTTCACCACGAAGCCGGTGGGCGTCGGCACCGGGCTCGGCCTGTCCATCTGCTACGGCATCGTGCAGGAGCATGGCGGCCGGATCACCGTGGAGTCGCGCGCCGGCACGGGTGCGACGTTCGTCGTTCAGCTGCCTCGAGACACGCGCCCGCTGCCGAAGGGGTCTCCGGACACCGCCGCCCGTCCCGCCGTCGACCCGGCGGGATTGCGGGTGCTGCTCGTCGATGACGAACCGGCGCTCCGGGAGGCGGCCCGCCGGTTCCTCGAGCACTCCGGGATCGTCACCGACGTGGCCGCGGACGGCGAGGCCGCGCTCGAGGCCCTCGGAGGGCAGAGCTATGACGTGATCATTACGGACGTCCGCATGCCCGGGATGAACGGGCGCGATTTTATCGGCCGGCTCCGGAAGGATCGCCCGGAGCTGTTGCGACGGCTCATTCTTTCGACTGGGGACACCTTCGCGGAGGATACGGCGGGCCTCGTGGCCGAGACCGGCGTCCCCACGCTGGTGAAGCCCTTCGACTTCGATACGCTCGAGCGGATAGTCCGAAAAACGGCTGAAAAGAGGTGAAAAACGTCAAATAATTAGACGGTTCGCCTGACGGTCAGTTTGAGCCTAGTTCACAGCGGGATCGTGACTTCTGTGAGGTTGACTGTCAAATATGTTGACGAATTACTCCGCACCGTTTGTTCGTTACAAATCTCTATCTTGCTACATGACAACAAGATACGTGGGCACCGGACCAGGTATGAGATGTGCCTTACCTGGTGGGCGAGCAGGTCAACCGCGCCCGAACCGGAAGGCCGACAATGAAGCGCCCGATCCTTGTCCTCGCCCTCGCTGCATCGGCCCTGGTCCCTCAGACCAGCGTCGCCCAGGAATGCTCCGCCAACTACTGCCGTACGACGAACCAGGTGGTCGCCACCGTCGGCGCCCTGATGGGTCTGTCGCTCGACCGCCCGGCCGACGTGACGGTGACCGCCTCGGCCAAAGACATCACCACCGGCCTCCAGGTGCAGAGTGGCCCGACGGCGCGGGTGAAGTCGAACACGGATTGGCGTCTCGAGGTCAGTGCCGCGTCAACCGAGTGGACCGCCGGCCCGGGCGCGCGCGACGGCAAGCAGGCTTCGGATCTCGCTTGGCGGGTGGGGACCAACGGGGGCTACACGCCGCTCTCCACCGACCCGGCGCAGGCGGCGGCCGGTAGTCACACGTCGGACACGAAGGTGGCGTTCCAATACCAGACGTCCTACGACAGCCGGAGCGACCGGCCCGGGACGTATTCGCTGGTGGTGCGGTACACACTCACGACGCGATAGGCGCCGCGCGGCCCCACTGTCAGGGGGCGGCGAGCGTGAATACGACGGTGAGGGAGTAGTTGCCCGGAGTGTCCGCCCCCCAGGAATACAGGGTCTTGTAGAAGAGATTCACCGGGGCTGACCCGCCCGTCGCTGGAATGGATTGCACCGTCGCCGGCGTCGTAGTGAGTCCGGCGAAGGTCCCACCTGCCGACGTACTCCACGTCAAATCCGCGCACGGCTTGCTCCGGGGCGCCACCGACGTCGTCGCCGTGGCACTCCAGTTCGCCGTGGCCGCGCTGATCTGCAGGCGACAGGTCACGTTGCATTGCACGGTGGCCGACGGACCGGTGTTCGCGACGAACCCCGCGTCGTAGTCCGCGGGAGCGGGCGCCGTGAGGGACGTCGTCGTCGTCGAGAGCGTCAGCTGGACCACCGCATTCACGGTCATCGAGGCCGCAAACTGTGCCGTAGAGCAGTTGCCCGCTCCACCCGTCACCGTTTGCG
>DATBCM010000450.1:0-2721 GCA_036270455.1 Gemmatimonadales bacterium
GAAGGTGCACAGCTATCTCATTCAGACGGCGACCGGCGACACGATTCTGCCCGCCACCTACGACACGCTCGAGCGGTGGAACCTGGACGTACAAGCCGAGATCGCTCGCAGCATCGCCGCCCAGCTGCGGGTGAACCTGAGCGCTGCCGCCGCGGCGTCCCTGGCCCGTCGCCCGACTCAGGATCCCGCCGCCTACGACCTCTACCTCCAGGGCCGGTCCGCCTACGAACAGCGGACCCAGCCGGCGTTGAAACGCGCGATCCAGCTCTTCCAGGAGGCGATTCACACCGATACGAACTTCGCGCTCGCCTACACCGGTCTGGCGGACGCGTATGGGTTCATGGCGGGGTTCAATTACGCACCGCCCCGGGACTACTTCCCGCAGTCGCGTGCCGCCGGGAATGAGGCGGTGGCACGGGACAGTCTGCTGCCCGAGGCCTATGCGAGTCTCGGGTTCGTGGCGCTGTTCTACGACTGGAACACCCCCGACGCGTTCCGCCAGCTCGATGAAGCGCTGCGCCTCGACTCGACTCTCACCCGCGCGCACCTGTTCCGCTCGCACGCCTTCATCACGCGCCACCAACCCGATTCCGCCATCGCCGAGATGCGCGCAGCCCAGGCACTGGAGCCGTTCAGCCAGATCGTCGGCACCCGGTTGATGTCGGCGTTGTACTACGCGGGTGAGCTGCAGGACGCGGCGCGCGAGGGAGAACGCGTCGTGGCCGCGGATTCCACGTACACGCTGGTCATCCCGGACCTCGCCCGGGTGTATCTCTTGAGTGGCCGCTGCGCGGACGCCCTTCGCATCACCAATCGGCCGATGGCCAACTTCTACGTGGGGGTCCGGACGCTCGCCGGCATCGCGTATGCCCGGTGCGGGCAGCCCGATCGGGCGCGAGAGGTACTTCAGGAACTGGCGGGGCGGCAGCGAGCCGGCACGTACGTCCAGCACTACGACTACGCTGCCATCTACGCCGCCCTGGGCGATCTCGACCGCGCCTTCCGCGAGTTCAATCGGGCAGTCGACGAGCGGGAGTTCTTTCTGTTCAGCGTCACCTGGGACCCGATGTGGCAACCGCTCCGAAAAGACCCTCGATTCGTCGCCCTGACCTCCCGAATCTCCCTGAATAACAAGGAGTGAGGAGGGCTCTCCGCTTGCAACCTTTTCGGCCCGAGTCGCGTCTTAGGAGTGTGATGAGGCACCTCAAACGACTTGCCGTAAGGGAGCTGGATATGAAGGGGACCGTGTTGGCTTTGGCTGCCGTCCTGACGTTTGGCAGTACCGCACTGGGCATGAAGGGCATGGCGGCGGAGTGGACGGCCGCCCAGAATCAGGGAGCGCTGGCCGGGGCCCCCCGGGCGACCCCCGGTCCCGTTGGCCAGATCTGGCTGGGAGGCACCCTCCCGGCCATCACCGTAGAAGCCCAGGCCTATTCGGCGGTGGTCATGGCCCCCGTCGAGGTGCCGCCTCGCCGGCGCGCCTGACGAGGGCTCAGCCTGACCGAACCCGGAAACCGGGACTGCCAAACCCCCGTAGGATTCACCAGTTTACGAATCCCGCGGGGGTTTCTCGCAGGAGGAGACGGTTATGACGATGCAAAGCTTCTGGATGAAATGGCGCGCGGAAATCCTCCGCGGCTCACTCATCTTCGTGGTCGTGGTGGGGGCCGGCTTGGCTCTCGTCTCGGCCTTCCACAAAGGTGTGGACAGCCTGAAGTCCGGCACCCGCGGCCTCATCCCGCAACTGGCGCAGAATCTGTCCGCCAGCTTCGGCGGGGATTTCGACGCACCGGGCCGGACCCATGGCGATTCCTGGTCCTGGCATTCGAAGCTCAACCCGGGACAGACGCTCGCGATCCGCAACATCTCCGGACCGGTCGAGGTCACGGCCGCGCCGGGGACCGAAACCATCGTCACGACCGAGAAGAGCTGGCTCAGCTCGGAGCCGGGCAGTGTGACCATCCAGGCCGTGCCGACGTCGGCGGGTACGATGATCTGCGCCGTGTGGCCCAGCTCGAACGGTGGCGAGTGCACCTCCGGGCACAACATGAACGTGCACATGAACGGCCGTGAGCATTCTGACGTCGCGGTGAAATTCGTGGTGCAGCTCGCCCGCGGTGTGAAGATCGATGTGGGCGGAATCAGTGGCGACCTGGATATCTCGGGCGCCGCGGCCGGCGTAACCGCCCAGACCGTCAGCGGGGACGTCTCGGTGCAGACGAGCTACTGGCCGGTGGAGCTGAATTCAGTGAGCGGGGACATCTCCGTCACCACCGGAACGCCGGGAGCGGACGCCGCCAAGGTGCATTCGGTCTCGGGGGATATCACGATCTCCGTGCCCGCGAATCCGGATCTCACGGTGCATGCGACGACGATGAGCGGGGACATCGGAGATGACTTCTCGCTCCCGGTGCGCGAGGCGCAATATGGACCGTCGCAGTCGCTGGACGGCTCCATCGGGAAGGGCGGCGCACGGCTCGACCTGGGCACGGTGAGCGGCGACATCAAGCTGAACAAGGCGACATCGGTGACGGTGTGGCGGTTGCACAAGAAGGCGCCGAAAGCGGCGACGGCAGTGACCGCACCTCCCGCGGCCCCGGCCGTGGCTCCCCCGGCGAGGCCTTAAGGCAGGTATCCCTTCACGGCGGCGGCAAAACCGCGGACGTCGATCGGCTTGGGCAGAAACCCGTCGAAGCCGGCACGCTGAATGTGCTCGCGTTC
>DATBCM010000451.1:0-3570 GCA_036270455.1 Gemmatimonadales bacterium
GCGGCGTCATTCAGATCAAGGCGTCGATCGCGCCCGCGTTCCGCGCCGGGAAGCAGCTGAAGATGGCGGTCAACAACAAGATGAAGTAGTTGACGTTTTGTTGAGGAGTTTCGCTATACTTTGACGTCGCTGTGAGACGTCGCGGTGACCAATAGCGAAGCGGTTTGCGGGCCACCCCGTCGGGTGGCCCGTCGCTTTTCCAGCCTCTAGGCCGCCGTGAGCTGCAATCCCCGCTGACAATGCTTGCAGGTGACCTGCTGCGGCGTCTTCCACCGCGAGGGGAGATCGAGCTTCTGCTCGGCGCCGCAGTCGGGGCAGGTTCCTGTCGCCCCTTTGCCGAGCTCCGGAGTGCCGAGCCGCTGGAAGAACTGGACGATCGCAAAGATGAAAAAGCCGGGGACAAGCAGGAAATGCGCGACGGGGATGAAGACCGATCCCACGGCGCAGGCCCAGAACGTCCCCAGGGCCTTGAAGGCTCTGCGCGTCCGGGCCTTCTTGTCGAACGAAATGACGGTCACCGTGCCGCGGGTCGCCTTGCCGCTGTAGCCGGTGAGTTGGAATGACTGTTGTCGTTGCGGATCCATCTCAAACCTCAGACGTCTAGACGTCTAGTATTAACGGTCCAGACGGGCGTTCACCCTCCGACCGCGAATCGTCATGCCAGACAGCCGGGCGACCGCGCGTTCCGCGGCCGATCCCGCCACCTCCACCACGCTGTTCGCGTCCCGTACGTCGATGCGTCCAATGTCGTCCTTCGACAATCCCGCCTCTCGAATCAGGGCACCGACAATGTCTTTGGCACCGGCACGGTCTTTCTTCCCCACGTTGATGTAAATCTTGACGCGCTCTGAGGTCTGATGTCTGACGTCTGACGTCTTTGTCGATTCGCGCCCCAGGGCGTAGGCAGCGGCCGCCACCTCTGTCGCATCATACCGCTCGAGGAGTGGAGCAATCAGCGCCAGCTCCGCGGCGAGGTCACCGGCCTCGATCCGGGCCGCAAGCTTCGCCCGGGCGTCCCGTGGCGCCGAGCCGGCTCCCGACAGGACGGGCACCGGCGTGAGAGGCGACGCGAGAGTCCGCGCATAGGGGATCTGTTCCGGCGTCAATAGCAGCACGGGCATCCCCACCGTCCCGAGGGTGGCCAGCTCGGCCCGCGTCGGGAGATCGGCGCAGATCACGACGTTCGCGGTCCCGGGCGCTTCCAGACCCCGGCGCCACACGAACGCTTCACCAGGGTCCAGCACATCGAGCGCCACGGCGACGGCCGCTTCCCGTGTGGCCAGTCCCGCGATCAGGTACTTCGCGCTCCCCAGCGGGGGCAGCGGACGGGCATTCTCACCGACCGGAAGGTCTCCCACCACCTCGGGCCGGCGGGCCTGGGCCTCGAGCAGGGTCTCGATGCCGGACGGGTTCCAGCTCAGCACGATCCGGCGCGCCTCCTTCAGCTCCGCCAGGAGCGCATCGACCGCGGCCATTTCAGGAGTTCCCTGAATGGACTCCGGCCAGGCCAGGACTACGGTGCGGATCTGTTCGGCCTTGAGGGCGGAGCGGGTCAGGAGGGCCGCCAGGTCAGACGGGCATCCGGCGAGCACGTCTACCAGCCCCCCTTGGAGGAGGCGAGCGGTGCGGTCGAGCCCGGTAACGGCGTGGAATCGAAGAGGTTGAGGCGCCGACCAGGCCGATGCGGCGCTGGGGCTTTCCGTGATGATCAGCACCGGAGCGTGCCCATGGACCAGCGGCCACAGGGCGCCGGCGCATTCGGGGGCGGGGGGAGACACGATCAAAACCGGGCGTCCGCGCTCGAGCGCAGACGTCGCTTCCACAGGTGCCGTCACACGGTCCTCAATTGTCAAAGGGCGATCAATTCTCTGTCACGCATGCTAGTCGGCGGAAACGACGCAGGCAAGGGAGAGCTCCCACTAGACGTCTAGACGTCTAGACGTCTAGGTTGAAACACCCTTCAAACCGGGATTCACGGTGGCCGACGGTCTCTCGCAAAATCTGCAGCATCTCGAAACGTCAGCGACCATCGCCATCTCGCAGGAGGCGAAGCGCCGGCGCGCCGCGGGTGAGGACGTCATTGACCTGGGGGCGGGAGAACCGGACTTCGCCACGCCGGCGATCCCGGCGGAGGCGGGCATCCGCGCTATTAAGGAAGGACACACCCATTATCCCGCGAACGAAGGGATCCTGGAGCTGCGCGCGGCGGCCGCGAAGCATCTCTCGCTGCTGTCCGGTGGGCGGCCCGTCAACGCCGACCACATCGTCGTGTCGTCGGGCTCCAAGCAATCGCTCTTCAACGCGTGCTTCGCGCTCTTCGGGCCCGGGGACTCGGTTGCGATCCCGGCGCCCGCCTGGGTGTCCTATCCGCAGATCATTCATCTCGCGCGCGCGCGTCCCGTCATGGTGGCCGGGGATGCCGAGTGGGGATTGAAGGTGGGCGTGAAGGACCTGGAGCGGATGGTGCCGACGCCCAAGGGCCTGATCCTGTGTTCGCCCTGCAATCCCACCGGCGCGGTGTACTCGCAGACCGAGCTGCGTGCCATCGCCGAGTGGGCGGTGCGCAAGAACGCATGGATCGTCGCCGACGAGATCTACCGCCGTATCCACTACGGCCCCGGCCCGGCACCCTCATTCCTCGACCTGGAAGACGACCTCCTCAAGCGCGTCATCCTGATCACCGGCGTCAGCAAGGCCTATGCGATGACCGGCTGGCGGATCGGGCTGGCGCTCGCACCGCAAGCCATTGCCAAGGCGATGTCCGCGTTGCAGTCCCACACCACGAGCGGCGCGAATCATCAGGCGCAGTACGCCGCGGCGGCCGCGTACGCCGACGAGCGGGTGGAGCAGGACGTGCAGCGGATGGTCGCCGAGTTCCGTAAGCGTCGGGACCTGGTGGTCAGCCGGTTCCGGCAGGACCTCCCCGGCGTGGAATTCGTCGAACCGGTGGGCGCGTTCTATTTCTTCTTCCGCGTCGACTCATTCGGCGGGATGAACGGCACCGATTTCTGCACGCAGCTGATCACCGAGACCGGCGTGGCGCTGGTGCCGGGCGGGGCGTTCGGCGACGACCGCTGGGTGCGGCTCTCGTACGCGGCGGCCACGACCGAATTGACGAAAGCGCTCGACCGGATCATCGAATTCGCCACCGTCCGCGAAGCGGGCCGGTCCAAGTAACCCTACATTCCCCATCCCATGGTATTCGAAGCCAAGATCATTCCGCTCGACGGCAAACTTCCCAAGGTCACGTACCGCTGGGATGCGGAGACCGACATCCTGTCCGTGTCCTGCAAAGGCATGGGGAAGGGCAAGGGACTCAGCGGCACCGTGGATCTCGAGGGGGCCGACGGCTCGTTCGTCGTGCTCGACGTGGCGGAGGGCGCGCTGCGCGGGCTCGACGTGGTTACGTGGCCAGACGACATCAAGACCCTGAACACGCTCACCGCGCCCGCCGAGCCGAAAGAGGGAGCCGTCATCTTTCCCTCGCGGAACTCGCAGCCGGGCGTGGCGGCCGTGGAGGTCGATACGCCGTTGACCATGGAGAAGAACGCCGCCGAGTCCATCCTGCAT
>DATBCM010000452.1:0-6747 GCA_036270455.1 Gemmatimonadales bacterium
CTCGGCTTGAGCTCTGTGACCGTCTGGTGCCCGCACTTCCGCGCCTGGGTGGCGCAGGGCTCCGGCTCACGGACGCCGAGGTCGCGGCCTTTGCTTCGCGGGACTGGCTGTCTGGAAGGCAGATCCGGTCCCCCCTCGCGGGGGAGGCCGCCGGCCTGCGCTCCGACGGTGCGCTGATGGTGAAGACTGCCGGCGGCACCGACGCCATTCGGGAAGGGCACGTCGAGCTAGCGTGAGCTAGATTAGCGCCCGTATGCTCCTCGCCCTCGACGTCGGGAACACGGAAACCACGCTGGGCCTGTTCGACGGGGACGGGCTCACCCACCATTGGCGTCTCACGACCACCGTGCACCGCACGCCGGACGAATGGGGCACGGCGCTCACCTCCTACCTGACGCAGGCGGGCCACTCCACCAGTGAAGTGCGGGCCGGCATCGTGGCGTCGGTGGTGCCGCTGGTGTCGCATGCGCTGGGGGAGGGGATCGGCATCGCCGTCGGCCAGTCGCCGACGTTCGTGGATGCCCAATCCAAGCTTCCGATAACGCTGGACGTCGACGAGCCCCTGACGGTGGGCGCAGACCGGATCGTCAACACGCTCGCGGCATCTCAGCTCTACCACGACGATTGCATCGTGGTCGACTTCGGCACGGCCACCACCTTCGACTGCATCACGAAGGACGGGCGATTCATCGGCGGTGTCATCATGCCGGGGGTCGTGACCGCCGCCAACGAGCTGGTGCGCAAGACGGCGAAGCTCCCCGCGGCGGAGCTTTCTCCGCCGGCGCACGCCATCGGCCGGCGGACCGAAGACTGCATCCGGTCAGGAGTCCTCTTCGGCACGGCGGAGGCGATCGACGGAATGATCCGTCGCATCCGGGCCGAGTGGCCGGGAGGGCGGAAGCCCCGGGCTGTGGCGACGGGCGGGTTGGCGCCGCTCCTCGCGCCTTTGTGCAAGGAAATCGGCGGAACCGATCCCCATCTGACGCTGACAGGTCTCCGGCTGGCCGCGTGGGCTCTGGGGCTGAAGTGGTGACCGACGCACAGCGACTCAATGCCTGGCGGCGCTGGGGATACGGGACCCTCCCGGGGGAGACATTCTCCTACGTCCTGCACATGCGGCCCGCGGAGTGGCCGATCATGGCGGCGCACACGTTCCTCGGGTACATACTCGCGGTCGGATGGACGGGCCTTGCGTCGGGACAACAGCTCGGCTCAGCTCTGCTCGCCCTCTTCATTTGGGTGATCTGTCTCAATGGCGGCACGCTCGCGATCAACAGCGTGTACGACAAGGACGAGGGGGATATCGGGTATCTCAACTCGCCACCGCCGCTCCCGAAGCATCTCCTGACCTTCAGCTGGGTCCTGCTCGTCGGCGGCCAGGTTCTGGCCTTCGCTTTGCCGTGGGGATTCCGGATCGCCTACGCCATTTGCTTCGCCATGTCGATCGCCTACTCGGTGCCGCCGTTGCGGTTCAAGGCCGTCGCGGGTGTCGACTGGGTGATCAACATGTGGGGGTTTGGAACGCTGACGCCGTACGCCGCGTGGGCGGCCACCGGGCGCCGCCTCGACCTGGGGCACGCGGTGATCTTTCTATCATTCTGCGCTCTGTTCGCGGGCCTCTACCCCCTCACCCAGTTGTATCAGCTGGACGAGGACCGGCGGCGTGGAGACCGGACCCTCGCGATCATGTTCGGGCTCGAGTCGAGTCTCTTGCTCGCCACCGGCGCGGTGATTCTCGCCTTCGGGGGTCTGTCCTGGGCGTCCGATGTGCTGGGCCGGTCCGCCATCTGGATCTACCTGGCGCTGGCCGCGTGGCTGGCAGTGCTGGTCCCCTGGATCCGGGGTCGGAACGTGTGGACACCGCGACAGCACCAGGCCGGGATGTACTGGGCCCTCGTCGCCTGGGCGGTCACGGACGTGGCCGTCCTGCTCGTCTTTGCGCGGTAGGCTTGTTAGATTGACCGGCAGAACCCTACGACCTGAGGAGCCTTGCTGATGTCGGCGACCGCTACTCCCACCCTGACCGACCGCACCGAGCTGCCGCACGTCCTGATGAGCGGAGCCAAACTCGGCGCGCTGACTGCCGGGTGGGTCGTGCTCTATCTCGTGATCTGGCGCTACGTCCCCGGCACGGCGGGCGGCCTCTTGAACTCGGTGGTGGTGCTCCTCGGCGGCCTCTCGATGGCCCTGCTCCCGGCGCAATGGACGGGGGCTCGGCATACTGAGGGCATCGCCGGTGCGGCGGGCGTCGGGCTGTTCAGTACGGTGGTCTTTTCGGCGATCGACATCATCGTGCTCCGTCCCGCCCACGCCTATCCCTGGACCTGGGATGCAATCGGCGGCAACAGCACCTGGTGGTATCTGCCGGTCTGGTGGCAGTTCGGGACGTTCGTATCGTGGATGGGGGCGATGCTGACGGCCGGCCAGAACTCGAAGGGAACGGCCAACCTGACCAGCCTGGCACTGCCCTTGGTTGTCGGCGCCGTCGTCATCGGCGGGCTGGCGCACTTCATGGGGTTGGGGTTCACCGCGATGTACCCCGTCGCCATCGGCCTGGGGTTCTCCGTCATCCTCACCGTCCTCGGAGTAGCCGCCATCGCACGGAAGGCGTGACGGACGAAGGCGGGGGCGTGCCGCGCTGGCTCGCGCACTTCCTGCTGGTCGTCGGCTGGCTCCTCACGCCCCTGTGCGCGTGGGGAGCTTCTTATTTCGGGCTCTGGGTGGGCGCGAAGGTGGGGATCCGGTTCTCGGGACCGGGGGCCATGGTCGGGGTAGCACTGGGGATCGCCTTCCTGTCCGGTTTCTTGGTCCTGGCACTGTGGGTTCGCATGATGCGCCGCTTCCCCCACTGGCTGGCGCATCGCATGGCCCCCAGAGCTTCACAGGAGAACCGTGCGACGGACTGATGTCGGCCTCCTGATCACCGCACTCGCCCTCGCCGCCGCGCCTCTGGCGGCCCAGGGAGAGATCGAGGTTCGGTACGGCCAGTGGTACCGCGCCGGCAATGGCGCGACCTACGAAATTCGCTCGCATTCTCCGCTCACCGGTGCCATTTCACAGACCTTCGGCGCCACGGTCCTGGTCAACAATCGCCTCGGGCGGCGCCAGGCATTCTACGGGGGCGGGTGGGAAGCGCACCTGTTCCGGGGATCGTACACGTTCGGACCGTACGCACTGCTGGGCGCCGCGCTGGGACTGTCGACCGATACCGGCAAGCAATCGCTCGCGGCCCTCTGGAGCGTGGGCGGAGGACTTGAGTGGAGGCCCTTCGACCGGCTCGCGCTGGGCGTCGAGGGTCGCTATCGCGATGAAGACCGGGGGCCTCGGGGTTTTTGGTCTGGGGGCGGCAGCCCGCGGAAGGGGTTTTCCCTATCGCTGGGACTCGCCATCGGACTCGGTCACCGCGGCGGCGGCATGTCCCGCTCCAATCCAACAATCTCGGCCGCACCAGTCGTCCCGAACAACGCGCCTGCGCAGCCGCCCGCGACGATCTCCGGTAGCGCGGCGGACGTCGTCCACACCGCGCTCGATGTGTTGGGCACGCCCTATCAGTGGGGCGGGACTGCCGCCAACGGCTTCGATTGCTCTGGTCTGATCCAGTACGCCTATGGCCAGCACGGCGTGCGGCTGCCTCGCATCAGCCGCGATCAGGCGCGTGCGGGCGCCGAGGTGACTCCCGTGGTGGAGGCGCTCCAGCCGGGGGACATTCTGCTCTTCTCGGCGAGCCCCGGCGCCGGGGTCACCCACGTCGGCATGTATCTGGGAGAGGGGAAGTTCATTCACAGCGCGAGCGGCGGCGTGAAGATCTCGCGGTTGGACCGGAGTGATTCGGAGGGTGCGTACTGGATCCCGCGCTGGGTGGGCGCCCGGCGCATCCTGCCGTGACCCGCGTCTGGCTGTGGCTGGTCTTCTTAGGGCTTGCCTGCGCCGGCAACCGGACCCAGCCTGACACGCCGAGCCCCCTTCGCGGTTACGACATCGTGGTCCGGGGGCGCGATTCGCTCAGTCAGGCTCTTCAGGGCGCCTTTGCGCGGGCCGGGTTCGCCGTCCGAGACGACGTCCGGGGCGGGGGTCACTCGGCAGCGGCTCTGGTCTGGTGGAAGTACGTGGACCAGGAGGGGCGGGGGACCCTCGAGGCTCAGGTGGCCGATACGCGCCGAGGGCACGTGCTGGCGGTGGCCACGATTCCTGCGGACACTCTGGCGGGCGACCTCTCGGCGCGCGCTGAGCTCCTCGTTCGAGCGCTTCTAACACCTAGTCCGTAGGAACGTCCCAGGGTGCCCAATGGGCTGATTCGTCTAACTTACTGCCCATTCTGCACGGAGGCATCCGCCTTTCGGCCCCACCCTTGACACTCAGCCTCGAACTGTACAGAATTCCTTCGCTACTAGCACTCATGGACATGGAGTGCTAACAGCATTCTAAGTAATCACTTAGTCCTTGTGGAGGCAGAGGGTTATGGCGACCGGAAGCAAGGGTGGCAAGCAGAAGCTGCACCCGCTGGGCGATCGCGTCGCGATCAAGCCGGCGGAAGACACGGAGACGATGAAGGGGGGGCTGTACATCCCCGACACCGCCAAGGAAAAGCCGATCCAGGGCGACGTCGTCGCCGTGGGACCCGGCCGGACCGAAAAAGGCGAGAAGGTGCCGATGGAGCTGAAGGTGGGTGACCGCGTGATCTACGGAAAGTACTCCGGCACCCCGGTGGAGCTCGACGGTGAGGAAGTCATCCTCATCAAGGAATCCGACGTCATCGCGAAGCTCGGTTAAGGGAGAGACCAACAGATGGCAGCCAAGTTTCTGGAGTTCAACGTCGAGGCGCGGGCCCGTCTGAAGCGGGGCGTGGACCAGCTTGCCGACGCCGTAAAGGTGACCCTCGGCCCCAAGGGCCGGAACGTGGTCATCGAGAAGAAGTTCGGGAATCCGACCGTCACCAAGGACGGCGTGACCGTCGCGAAGGAAGTCGAGCTCGAGGACGAGATCGAGAACATGGGCGCCCAGATGGTGAAGGAAGTGGCGACCAAGACCTCGGACCTGGCCGGTGACGGCACCACGACCGCCACGGTGCTGGCGCAGGCGATCTACCGCGAGGGGCTGAAGTCGGTCACCGCGGGCGTGAACCCGATGGCGCTGAAGCGCGGCATCGACAAGGCCGTCGAGACGATCATCGAGGAGCTGAAGAAGATTTCGGTCCCCACCAAGGGCCGCAAGGAAATCGCCCAGGTCGGCACCATTTCGGCCAACGGCGACAAGGAAATCGGCGACAAGATCGCCGACGCGATGGACAAGGTGGGCAAGGATGGCGTGATCACGGTCGAGGAGGCGAAGGGCCTCGAGACCACGCTGGAGACGGTGGACGGGATGCAGTTCGATCGCGGCTACCTCTCTCCGTACTTCGTCACCGATCCCGAGAAGATGGAAGCGGTGCTCGAGGACGCGTACGTACTGATCCACGACAAGAAAATCTCGTCGATGAAGGATCTGCTCCCGGCGCTCGAGAAGGTCGCGCAGTCGGGCAAGCCCCTCCTGATTATCGCCGAGGACGTCGAGGGCGAGGCGCTGGCCACGCTGGTGGTCAACAAGCTGCGCGGCACCCTCAAGGTCGCGGCCGTGAAGGCCCCCGGCTTCGGCGACCGCCGGAAGGAAATGCTGATCGACATCGAGAAGGTCACCGGCGGCAAAGTCATCGCGGAAGAGAAGGGCATGAAGCTCGAGAACACCGTCCTCGGTGATCTCGGCACGGCGAAGCGGATCGTGGTGGACAAGGACAACACCACCATCGTCGGCGGCAGAGGCAAGCAGGCTGACATTCAGGGCCGCATCGGCGAGATCCGCGCCGCGATCGACAAGTCGACGTCGGATTATGACAAAGAGAAGCTGCAGGAACGGCTGGCGAAGCTCGCCGGCGGTGTCGCCGTGATCAACGTGGGCGCGGCCACCGAGACCGAAATGAAGGAGAAGAAGGCCCGGGTGGAGGACGCGCTGCACGCCACCCGCGCCGCGGTCGAGGAAGGCATCGTCCCGGGCGGCGGCTCGGCGCTCCTGTACTGCCAGAAGAGCCTCGAGAAGCTGAAGGGTCCCGATGACGAGCGGATCGGGGTCGATATCGTCCGCCGCGCCATCGAGGAACCCATCCGGATGATCGCCCAGAACGCCGGCGCGGAAGCGTCGATCGTGGTGGGCAAGGTGAAGGAGTCGAAGGACAAGAACTTCGGCTACAACGCCTCGTCCGACGAGTACGAAGACCTGGTGGCGGCCGGCGTCATCGACCCGACCAAGGTCACCCGGACTGCCTTGCAGAACGCCGCGTCCATCGCGGGCCTGCTCCTCACGACCGAATGCGTCGTGGCGGAGAAGAAGGAGAAGGACAAGGCTCCGCCGATGCCGGGCGGCGGTGGCATGGGCGGGATGTACTAACAGCTAGTTGCTAAGTTGCTATGTCGCTAAGGGGCTAAGGAGCTAAGTATAGACTCCTTAGCCTCTTAGCGTCTTAGCGACTTAGCGCCTTATCTTGCACTCCGTGACCGGTCAACCGCCGTCCGCCCCCGAGCGCTCTTCGCTCTCTCGCGAACTTGGCGAATTCCTGATCGAGCTGTCGATCGCCCTCCACAAGCACTCGATGTACCCCCAGGGCCACCCGTCCCTCCAGCCTTCCGTGGCTGGGGTGCTCCGGCGCCTGGTCCAACTCCTTCGGGAACGGGGGACCTTGTCTCTGGGGGTCGCCCGGCACCAGCTGATCATCGAGAT
>DATBCM010000453.1:0-3978 GCA_036270455.1 Gemmatimonadales bacterium
GAGGGGCCGACCTTCGAACTGGCGCACCGCGCCAAGGCCAGCGCCCGGCCCAACCGCAAGTCGCTGCCGGTGCTGTCCGCAACCGCGGATGGAGTGGAATGAGACTGGGCCGCATCGGGTACATCAACTGCTACCCGGTCTATGGCGCCATCGACCGGGGCGTCGTCAAAGTCTCCGCCGAGCTGGTGACGGGAACCCCCGCCGAGCTGAACGACCTGCTGGTGGCCGGCGAGCTGGATGTCTCGGTGATCAGTGCCGTGGAATACGCCCGCCACTCGCGGGACCTCGTGTTGCTCCCTGACGTGGCGATTTCGTCCGACGGTCCCGTGCGGAGCGTGATGCTCTTCAGCCGGGTCCCGGCTACGGCGCTGAACGACGTCCCGGTGCTGCTCTCAGCCTCCTCGCGGACCTCGGTGGGGCTCCTGGAGCTTCTCTGCCGGGACGTGTGGAAGGTGCAGCCCCGCTTCGCGCAGGTGCGCGCGGAGGCGGCGGATCTGACCACGCTGGCGGGGTTGCCGCATCAGGCCGTCCTGGTCATCGGAGACCCCGCGCTGCTGCTCGGTTCGACCCACGCCTACCCCCACGTCTACGACCTGGGAACCGAGTGGCGCCGCTGGACGGGATTGCCGTTCGTCTTCGCGGTCTGGGCGGCCCGGCGAGCCAACGGAGGCGGAGAGACCCGCGCGGCCGTAGCCCGGATTCACGCGCAGATCCTCAAGTCGCGGGACTGGGGCCTCGCGAATCTGGAGGAGTTGGCGCGTTCGGCCAGCGCCGCCACGAAAGTCCCCGAAGGGGACTGCCGCAGTTATTTCTCTGGGCTCGACTACGCCCTGACCGACCGGCACCTGGCAGGGCTGACCCTCTTCTTCCGGAAACTGGTGGGGCACGGCCTGGCGCCGGAGGGCTCGCTCCAGTTCCTGCATGTGGCCTGACCATGGTCGATCGCTCATCGCCTGAGTTCCGTTCGTTGGTAGACCTCTACCGCGAGGCGCCGCTCCTCGAGCTCGGCGCCCAGGCGGATGCCGCGCGGTGGAAGCTCCACCCGGACAACGTGGTCACCTACATCATTGATCGGAACATCAACTACACGAACGTCTGCGTCGCCGACTGCAAGTTCTGCGCGTTCTACCGCCGTCCGAAGCACCCCGAGGGCTACCTCCTTTCGTATGAGGAAATCGGACGGAAGATCGAAGAGCTGAAGGCGCTGGGGGGCGTGCAGATTCTGATGCAGGGGGGGCACAATCCCTATATCCCATTCGAGTGGTACCTGGATCTCCTGCGCTACATCAAGCGGAACCATCCCATCCACGTCCACGGCTTCTCGCCGTCCGAGGTGGATTTCTTCGCGACCCGCTTCGGCTTGAGCATCGAAGAGGTCATCCGCGAGCTGGTGAAGGCGGGGCTCGACTCGATTCCCGGCGGCGGCGGGGAGATTCTGGTGCAGAGCATCCGGGATCAGGTGGCCAAGAAGAAGGCCGGCGCCGACCGGTGGCTCGAAGTGATGGCGATCGCCCACCGGCTGGGGCTCAAGACCAGCGTGACCATGATGTACGGCCTGGGCGAGACGCTCGAGGACCGGATGGAGCACCTGTTCCGGGTGCGTGAGGTCCAGCGGGAGACGGGCGGATTCACAGCGTTCATCTGCTGGCCCCTCCAGCCCGAGCACACCCAGCTGGAGCACCTCGGCAAGACCGACGCGGTGACCTATCTCCGCACCCAGGCCATCGCCCGCGTGGTGCTCGACAACGTTCCAAACATCCAGGCCTCCTGGGTCACGATGGGCTTCAAAGTGGGGCAGGTGGCCCTGCGCTTCGGGGCGAACGACTTCGGGTCCCTTATGATGGAAGAGAACGTCGTGTCGGCTGCGGGGACGACGTATCGCACCACGCTCACCGAGATGCAGCGGCTCATCGCCGACGCCGGCTACACCCCCAAGAAGCGGCGGCAGGACTACTCGCTGATGCCGGAGGCCGCCTGATGCCGGATGTGTTGATCGTCGTGGGATCCGAAAGTGACAAGCCGCGCATCGAGCCGGCCTTCGAAATCCTCACCAAGGCCGGGGTGACGTTCGAGTTTCACGCCTCGTCGGCGCATCGCCAGCCCGATCAGACCGGAGCGCTCATCAAAGGCGCCAAGGCCGCGGGTACCAAGGTCGTGATCGCCGGAGCCGGACTCTCCGCGGCACTTCCGGGGTTTGCGGCCTCCCTGACCGACCTGCCGGTCATCGGCGTCCCGTTCGCGGTCGGCCCCCTGAACGGCCTGGATGCCCTGCTGGCGACGGTGCAGGTGCCCCCCGGCGTCCCCGTGGCGACCGTGGGGATCGACAACGCCAAGAACGCGGCTCACCTCGCCCTCCGGATCCTCGGCAAGAAATAGATGCGCGTCGGGATCGGGTACGATTCCCACCGCTTCGCCCCGGGCCGGCCCCTGATCCTCGGCGGCGTCCCCATTCCCCACCCGCAGGGTCTCGCGGGCCACTCCGACGCCGACGCCATCTGCCACGCGCTCACGGACGCCATCCTGGGCGCGGCAGGTATGGGGGACATCGGCCGGATGTTCCCGGATACCGATCCGCAGTGGAAGGGTGCGGACTCCGTGCACTTGCTGTCCCGGGCGAACCTGGCGGCGGTGGAGGCCGGGCATCACTTCGTGCAGGCCGATATCACCGTGATCGCCGAGGCACCGAAGATGGCACCGCACCTCGCCGGCATGCAGCAGCGCCTGGCCGACGCCCTGGTGGTCGGCCCCTCCGCCATTTCGATCAAGGCCAAGACCAATGAGGGGATGGGCTGGATCGGGCGGGGAGAGGGGATCGCGGTGATCGCAGTCGCAACGTTGGACTAAGGAACCCGGAGTCCGTCCCCGCCGTTCCACAGGCAATCCAGCCGCACCTATTCCGACGTACCCTTGGCAGGAGATGACGAGATGGTCAGTCCCGCAACTCGTGACGACACGGGAATCCGGTTCCCGCCTCCCTTCATCTACGCGCTGTTTTTTCTCGCCGGCTACGGATTGCACCGCCTCGAACCGGTGGCCTTGTTCGGCGGCCGGTCGTGGCCGGACACGGTGGGCCTCGTGATGATCGCTCTGGGCGTGGCGCTCGCGATCACCGCGGCCGCCACGTTCCGGCGGGCCGGAACGAACGTGAATCCGACCAAGCCGGCGACTACCGTGGTGACCCACGGCCCGTTTCGGTTCACCCGGAATCCGATGTATCTGAGCATGGCGGTGATCTATCTGGGCGGGGTGCTGATGCTCGACTCGGTGTGGCCCCTGGTCCTGTTTCCGGTGACGATCTGGGTGATCAGAACCCGGATTATCGCCCTGGAAGAAGCGTACTTGGAAGCGAAGTTCGGCGCAGCGTACAACGACTACAAGAAGAAGGTGCGGCGGTGGCTCTAGCGACTCTGGCAGGTGGCTGCTTCTGGTGTCTCGAGGCGGTGTTTCAGCAGCTGAAGGGCGTCTCCAAGGTGACTTCCGGCTACACTGGTGGGAAACGCCCCAATCCCACCTACGAACAGGTCTGCTCCGGTGCGACCGGGCACGCCGAGGTGGTGCAGGTCGAGTTCGATCCCGCGGTGATCACCTACCGGGATCTGCTCGACGTGTTCTTCACGATTCACGACCCCACCACGCTCAACCAGCAGGGCGCCGACACGGGCACCCAGTACCGCTCGGCCATCTTCTTCCACACGCCGGAGCAGCAACGGGACGCGAACGACGCGGTGGCCGAGGCCCAAAAGACATGGGACGACCCCATTGTGACCGAGATCGTCCCATTGAGCCAGTTCTATCCGGCCGAGGGGTACCACAACGACTACTACCTCCGCAATCCGAACCAGGGCTACTGCCGCGTCGTCATCGCCCCCAAGGTCGCGAAGGCGAGGCAGCACTTCTTCGAGAAGCTGAAGGCCTAGCCGCGGCACGACAGGTATCTTGAGAGCGGATGCCTGACGCCCCCCCGATCCCTGCCGCCTT
>DATBCM010000454.1:0-10059 GCA_036270455.1 Gemmatimonadales bacterium
CCAGAACTTCCTCGCCCACCGCCCGCAGGTCCTGGCGCTCGGCTTCGATGAACGGTTCATGCGCTTGTGGGAGTTCTATTTCGCCTACTGTGAAGGAGGCTTCCGGGAGCGCGTGCTGGGCGACGTGCAGTTGTTGTATGAAAAAGCGGCGACGCCTGTGTAACGGATAGTGATGCGGCTCACCACCTTACGGGATGGACCTCTTTCGCCGAGTGGTACCACCCCCCATTTTGGAGCAGGCTATTTCGAGGTGAAACCAGTGCTATCCGCCCAAGTGAAGTTCCAAAGCCGTGCTTCGACGGCGTTCATGGACGAGCTCAAGGCCCGCGTGGACGGCTATTTCGAGTCCCGGCACCTCTCGCCCAAGGCGGACTTTTCGATGGTGGCGAAGTCGGTGATTCTCTTGAGCGCCTACTTCGGTGGGTATGCCCTGCTCCTCACCAACTGGTTGACGCCGTGGGCCATGCTCGGCGTCGCGTTCGTGATGGGTGTCGCGATGGCCGGCATCGGGTTCGCGGTGTCGCACGACGCGCTGCATGGCGCGTATTCGTCGGATCCCCGCATCAACCGGGCGATCGGCTACACGTTCGACCTGCTCGGCGCCAACGGCTATATGTGGAAGATCACGCACAACGTGATCCACCATACCTACACGAACATTCATGGTGTGGACGAGGATATCGAGGTGTCGCCCCTCATCCGCATGTCTCCGCGCTCCGAATGGCACCCCATTCACCGCATTCAGCAGTACCTGGCGTTCGCTCTCTACAGCTTTTCCACGCTGTTCTGGGTGTTCGTCAAGGACTATAAGTACTTCCTGGCCACCAATCTGGGCCCCTACGCCAACAAGAAGCACCCCCGGAGCGAAGTCGTCTCCCTCGTCATCACCAAAGCGGTCTACTACACCTACACGATCGTCATCCCGCTCCTGGTCCTGCACGTGACCTGGTGGCAATTCGCGATCGGCTTCCTCGCCATGCACCTGACGGCCGGGCTGATCCTCGGCGTCGTGTTCCAGCTCGCGCATGTGGTGGAGGGACCGCAGCAGCCCGTGTGCGACTGCAACGGCATGATGGAGAGCTGCTGGCCGGTACACCAGATGTTGACCACGGCAGACTTCGCGACCCACAACCGGCTGCTCTCGTGGTACGTCGGCGGGTTGAATTTCCAGGTGGAACACCACCTGTTCCCCAAGATCTGCTCCGTGCACTACGCGGCGATCAACCCCATCCTCCGGGAAGTCGCGGCCAAGCACGGCGTACCGTACTTCAGCAATCCGACCCTGTGGTCGGCCATCCGTTCTCACTACAACACCCTGAAGGAATTCGGGCGGGCGCCGGAGGCAGTCCCCGTCGCCGCCTGAGCCTCACCCCGAGCTCAGCGCCACCGTTCCCTTCCGTTCCTGCTTGCCCCACCCACGCGCCGTGCCTTGAATCGCCGCGAGTACGCTCTTCACGACCACCCAGTACATCACCTGCCGGTAGGCGAAGCGCTGGATCAGGATCAGCCACCCGAGCGACCGGTCTTCATCGGGCTCCATCAGGAGCGCGATGACCGCAGCCAGAAAATCCACCGACAGGAAGATCGAATAGAAGAACACGACCTGCTCGAGGGTCTGCCAGGCGTACTCGGGGCCATGCTGGACCCAGTTTTGGTAGACCTTCCCCAGGGACCAGAGGAACATCAGGTCGGCGACCGGTGAGATGAACGGGAACAGCAGCTGGAAGATCCAGATGTTGGTGAGCCCCACGAAGCCGAACATGCCGAACCGGGGCCGGAGCAAGGCATGGTTGTGCTTCCAGGCGCACTGCAGGGTGCCGAAGCTCCACCGGAAACGCTGCTTCGCCAGCCCGCGGAGCGTGTCGGGGGCCTCCGTGTACGCGGTCGCCTTGTCCGCATAGGCGATCCGGGAGCCCTGCTCGAGGATGGTCATGGTGAGATCCTGGTCCTCCGCCAGGGTTTCACTCGAGAAGCCTCCGGAGCGGACGATCAGGTCCTTCCGCCACGCGCCAATCGCGCCCGGGACCACGGTGATGCAGTTGAGCAGGGAAAACGCACGGCGGTCGATGTTCTGGCTCGTCACGTATTCGACCGCCTGCCAGCGGGTCACGAGATTGATGCGGTTCCCCACCTTCGCGTTCCCCGCCACCGCACCCACTTTGGGATCCACCAGGGGCTTCACCAGCGCGGCGATCGCACCCGAGGGAAACAGGGTGTCGGCGTCGAGGGCGACGATGATGTCCCCCGCCGACCGCTCGACACCGAAGTTCAGCGCGCTCGCCTTCCCGCCATTCGACTTCCGGAACAGCTTGACCCGCGGATCGTCTCCGAATTGCTCGCGCACCACGTCGGATGTCCGGTCCGGAGACCCGTCGTCCACCACAAGGACTTCCAGTCCCTCGTATCCCTGATCCAGGACGGTGCGGACGGTCCGGCACACGACGCGGTCTTCGTTGTACGCCGGAATGATGACCGTGACCGACGGATGATAGTCCGCGGTGGCGGGCCCGGGGCGCTGGTGCCGCCGCGCGTACCGCTGCCGCGCCGCCAGTCCGAGAATCACCGCGAGCCGGCCCATGCCGAGCACCATGGCGACCAGGAAGACCGCGTGCATCGTGAGTTCGAGCCGGCCCAACACCGTGTAGGACGTCAGCTCGACGAAATGGCGGAAGGTGGAGCCGGGCGGCAGGGGCGCCATGGCCTGCGTGGTGGAGACGCCGGCGAGCGCGGTGACCGTCGTGAACGCGTATCCACGAGCCCGAATGGAGTCGATGAGCGGTCCCAGCGCCGCGACCGTCTGGCTGCGATCCCCGCCACCGTCATGCAGCAGGATGATGTTGCCGCGATCCAGCTGCTTCAGCGTGCTGTCGATGATGGTTTGCGACCCCGGTGACGACCAATCCGACGGGTCGATGTGGAGCCCGACCGTGATATAGCCGAGCTCCTGACCGATCGAGACGGGCACCAACTCGTCGAGCGTAGTCGGTTCCGCGTCCCCGAAGTACGGGGGACGCCACAGTGCGGTCCGGCGGTTCAGGAAGGCCTCGAGCAACCGTTCCGTCGCGGAGAGCTCGAGACGCGTCGTCCGGCGCCCCACCAGCGCCAGGTTCGGATGGCTGTACGTGTGATTCCCGATCTCCATCCCTTCGGCCAGCTCCCGGCGGAGCAGATCGGGATGGACCTCGGCATTTTCGCCGATCACGAAGAACGTGGCCGTGATCCCCCGGGATTCCAGGGTATCGAGGATCATCGGGGTCCATTTGCCGTCGGGGCCGTCGTCGAACGTGAACGCGATCGCATGCTTCCGGCGCCCGTACCGGCGGATCACCCAGGTCGACGGCGTCTGGGTGACCACCTCCCCAGTGACGGTCTTGGTGACGCTGTCGATGGTCATCGTGCGCTGACCCAGGGTAGGCTCCGCCACCATGCGGAGGATCTCCCCGGTGCCGATGAAATTCACGTCGTACCCGATCCGCATCGTATCCATCGGGGCGGGGTCACCCGCCAGCCCGTCCCGGTGCAGCACGTTCCACAGCGACGGGTCCTCGGCTCCCAGGCGCCAGATGCCTATGCCAGCCACGCCCCGGCGCAGCGCGTACTTGATCTCGTTCCACGCGGTAGGCGCATCCAGATACCAGACGATGCTCGTGACCGAATCCTTGTCGTCCCAGCTGAAGGTGGGATTCAGGGCGTCGCGGTCCAGCGCCGGCTGGAGGTTGTTGTCCCGCGCGAGCTGCATCGCGTCCTGGAAGGTGAGCTCGGTCGCACTCTCGGCCGTGTCGGACCACTGATAGCCATACTGGCCGATGCCCGCGATGATCTTGCGCGCGGGGATGCGCCGCAGGACCCGCTCCAGGTTGTCTTCGAACCAGCGCTGGCTTGCGATGGGCCCCGGATCATCCGAGGGATCGTGCTCGTCGTAGTCCATCAGGAAGATCTTGTCGTCCACCGCGGCATACGCCTCGAGCGGCCACGACGGGTCGTTTCCCACATCCCCCGGGATCGCTTGCGTGAGCAACTTGCCTTTGGGGAGCGCGGCCTTCAGCTGGCGCAGAAAAGACAGGAGCATCGGATGCATCGAGGTGGGCAAGTCCTCGAAGTCGATCGTCACCCCGGAAAGGTTGAGTGCGTTGACGGTATCGACGACCACCTTGATGGCGCGCCGGCGGAATGACGGGCGGCCGATCAGCCTGCGCACCTGCAGAGCGTCGAAGCCGTCGCCCGTCGCATTGGTCAGCATCAAAAAGATCCCCGGGCGCGGGGTCTTCGCCTGCTGCTGATAATAGAAAACGCTGTCCTTCACCTGAATCACGAGGGGCAGCGAGTCCCGTCCACGGTCTCGCACCAACCCCCACTCCGCGATGATCCAGTCGATGTTGTTCTTGTTGGTGTCCAGGGAGACGCGGCTGTTGTCGTCCCAGTTGACGTAAAACCCCGCGACGATCGGGTCGCTGGGCGCGTGGGGCCTGACCGGCGTGCTGGTGGCGGACCGGCGGCTCCCCATCTGCTCGAGCCGCCGGGCGGGCGGAGCCGGATGCTGTTTCAGCTGCTCGAAGAGTTTCTCCCGTTCCGCGACGCGCTCCCGCTCCGCCGCAACCGATATGCGCTGGCGAACCTGCGGGCGGACCGTTCGGGGCACCCGTCCCAGCGAGTCCGCGGCGGTCTGGCGGAGGGGGAGATCGGGAAGGAGCGGCGGGATGATGAGACCGGTGAAGACGAAGATTCCGGCGGCGATGGTGATCGTCCCCAGCACCCAGGCGCCCAGCCGGACGTTGCGGCGGCGCCGCCCGGTGGGGTCGAGAAACATCTGGGTGGAGGAATGGGGCGTCACGGCGGGAAAACTAACGCGCGGCGACCCTGGCCGCCGTCAAAGCTTGAAGCGGTATCCCGTGATCATCTTTAGGATGAACCGGTCGGTGCCCGGGGTCAGCCCGAACCCGGCGCCGAGGTTGAACTCCCAGTCCGGTGAAAGATTGAGGTCCAGGGCGGGAAAGACCTGTTGCTGCTGCTGGTTCAGCGGATCAAACCCCGACAGCGGCCCCAGGGCGCCGTAGTACTCGAGGCCGAGGGTGACCTTTTCCGTTACATCGTAGGTGACGGACACGTTCGGCGAGAACTCGAACCCCTTCCCCGCGTTCTCCCCGCGCAGGGACTTTTCGAGCGTCGGGTCGAGGGCCCAATAGAGTTTCCCGGCGCGCTGATCAATGATGGGCCTGATCTCCCAGGTCCAGGTGTCAGGCGAGAACACCCGTCGCTGGTAGCCGATCTCCTGCGAGAGGCTCACCCCCACCGGCCAGTGCCAACTCTCCGGAACCCGGAAGCGCGGGCGGATGTGATCACCGACCCAGTCCCACCCCTGGCCGGCCCGCACGCTCGTGAAGACATAGAAGCCGGTCTCGAACCAGGGTGTGAACCCGTGGGTGATTTCGATCGTCTCGTGGAGCGCGTGCTGCGTGGGGTACATCCCATCCACCACGGTGGACCGCCCGTCGAACGTGAAGTTCGTGTGCAGCTCCAGCATCGTGTGATGAGGATCGACCAGGTCGGCGCCATAGACCTGGATCTCGTAGTTGTCCTGGGCGGACAACGATGCCGCAGCAATAAAGAGGAGCGCGACGACGATTGCTTTCATGGTGCCAATGATACGCTGGGCACCGGGCCACCGTTGGCCACTGGCCACGATTCCTACCTAGACGTCTAGACGTCTAGACGTCTAGGTTGTCTCCCGTGACGACGCCTCTCACCAAAGACGCCCGCGCCGCCGTCTGGGCCGGATTCCTCGGCTGGACCCTCGACGCGTTCGACTTCTTCCTGGTCGTGTTGACGCTGACGGCCATCGGCCAGGAGTTCCACCGCACCGACCACGACATCGCGTGGTCGTTGACCCTCACGCTCCTCGCCCGCCCAGCGGGGGCGCTGATCTTCGGCCTGATGTCCGACCGGTATGGACGCCGGCTCCCATTGATGATCAACCTGATCTTCTACGCCGTGATCGAAGTACTGACCGGATTCTCCACCAGCTATGGAGCCTTCCTGGTTTTGCGTGCCCTGTTCGGCATCGGCATGGGAGGCGAGTGGGGCGTCGGAGCGTCGCTGGTGATGGAAAAAGTGCCCGCGGAGCGTCGCGGTTTTTATTCGGGGCTCCTCCAGCAGGGTTATGCCTTCGGGTATCTGCTGGCAGCCGGCGCATACTGGTGGGTGTTTCCCCGCTGGGGATGGCGGCCGCTCTTCTTCATCGGCGGCCTCCCTGCGCTGCTGGCGGTCTTCGTCCGAGCGCAGGTGACCGAATCCGAAGTGTGGCTCAAGACGAAGGTCCAGACCTGGTCGGGTCTCGGCCGGACCCTCGTGAAGCAACTGCCCCTGTTCCTGTATCTCACCGTACTGATGGCCCTGATGAACATGTCGTCCCACGGCACCCAGGACCTCTATCCCACCTTCCTGCAACGGGCCTGGGGCCTTGGCACCTGCGCCCGGTCGGGGGTCACCATCGTGTCGATGGTCGGTGCGCTGATCGGCGGAGTGATCTTCGGTCATTGGTCGCAAGGGTGGGGGCGTCGGAAGACCATCATCGCGACCCTGCTCGCGGCGGTGCTGGTCATCCCGCTCTGGGCGTACGCACCGTCCCTGGCCCTGCTCATCGTCGGTGCCTTCCTGATGCAGGTCTTCGTTCAGGGAGCCTGGGGCGTCATTCCGGCGCATATCACCGAGCTCGCTCCCGACCAAGTGCGGGGCGCGCTGCCCGGATTCGCGTATCAGTGTGGTGCCGCGATTGCAGGGCTGATGCCCTCCCTGCAAACACGAGTGGCGGGGTCCCTGGGGTACCCCGCCACCATGGCTCTTTCGGCTGGCGCCGCATTTCTCATCTGCGCGCTGGTGACCTCTTTCGGAAAAGAGAAGCGCGGCGTGATTTACGGCAATTCCTAGACGTCTAGATGTCTAGTCTGGTTACATCTTCATCGGCGCAGCCGACAGCGCCTTCTCCATGGCCGCCTTCACGAACACCCGCGTCTCCTTCTTCATCGCGTCCCTCAGCTTCGCCTTCCCCGCCTCGCCCCCCACGTCACCCGCCACCTGCACCGCCGTGACCGCGAACAACGGGTCGTAGTCCCCGATCAACCGGAGCGCGACCGCGGTGGCGCGGGCCGAGTCACCTGTGGCCGCCAGAGACTGCAGGGCCACCTGGCGGATGTTCCGGTCCTCCGTCGTCGCCGTGGTGCGCTCGAGCGCGTCCTCCGACTGTGCCTCCCGGATGTGGCTGAGAAACGCCATGGCCGTGAAGCGCGTGTTCGCCGTTTGATCGGCCCCCACCGCCGCGACGAGCATTGGCAGCGCATCCTTCCCCTTCTGCGCGGCGATGATCGCGAGGGAAACTCCCCGGACGTCTTCGTTCGGGTCGCTCGTGAACATCGCGGTGGCCGCCGCGAGCGCTCGCGGGGCATCGAGACTGTCCAGCGTCTGCAGGGCCTGCATGCGTACCTGCGGCTCCGGGTCGCGCAGCGCGGACGCGAGTACGCCCGTCGACTCCGGGCTCGAGTCGTGCACCATCATCCGGGCCGCCACCTCCCGCAGCCACTCGGTGTGGTCATTCAGCAACAAGAAGCGACGGGTCTCGACCGCCGCCGGATCGGGGCTGCCCTCGAGCTGGCCGACGGCCCAGCGCCGGCCCCGGATGTCGAGGTCGTGCTTCGCCTCGTCGGCCAGCTCGGTCACGGAGAGATCGCCCTTCACGGTGCCGAGGAGCCAGCCGCCTTCGTCGAAGCGGAAGGAGAGGGGCTCGGACGGCAGGGCGATGGCAAAGGTGTCGGTCTGATGTCGCACCATGATCTGCTGGCGGACCACCGAGTCGCGGGTGATCACGCGAATCGTGGCCGGGAACTGGAAGACCGGGTGCAGCGAGTCGATCGGCTGGGTCTGGGACACGATCAGGTGCAGGGTCTTCAGATTCGCGGCCCAATGCCGGCGGAACTCCACCTTGGGATACCCGATGCCGTACGCCCACTGGTCGAAGAACCAGTCGAGATCGCACTTGCAGGTCTTTTCCATCGCGATTGCATAGTCGGCGGTGGTCACCGGCTTGTACGCGTTGTCGGTCAGGAACCGCCGCATGCCGGCCCAGAAGGTCGAATCGCCCAGCAGCCGGCGCAGCTGATGTGCCAGCTGGGCCCCCTTCGGGTACACGTGCCCCGAGAAAAACAGCGCGATGGGGTCGTGGCCCTGATACTTTCCCCAGACCAGCGGGCGGACCTCATTCTGGTCCGCCCCCATCGCCTGCTGCTGCTCTCCATACCAGTTCAGCTCGGCGTGATCCCACCCGCGCGTCTTTTCGTCCTGCACCGACTCCATGTACGTGGTGATGCCTTCGTTGACCCAGATGTCGGCCCAATCGGCGGTGGTCGTCAGGTCGCCGAACCACTGGTGCGCCAGCTCGTGCGCCACGAGACCCCGGCTCGAGTTCTCCGGTTCCTCCGACCGCGGGTGCAGCGCGAGGTCGGTTTGGGTCGTAGCCGAGACGTTTTCCATCCCACCGTAGGTGAAGTCTGGGATGATCGACTGATCGTACTTGTCCCACGCGAAGTTGACGCCGAGGACCTGGGAGTAGAGCTCGATCATGGAGGGCGTTTCGCCGAAGGAGCGCCAGGCGGCGTTCACCGTGTCGGCGTAGGTCCAGTACTCCACCGGAATTCCGCGCCATTGGTCCTTCAGCACCGTGAACGGCCCGACCACCACCGAGTACAGGTACGTCGACGCGGGCTTCTCCTGCGACCAGTGCCAGACGTTCTGCTTGCCCCCATTCGCCGGGGTCACCCCGACCAGCTTGCCGTTGGAGAGGACCTTGAGCCCCGAGTCCGCCGTGACGAAGAACTCCCAGGTGGTCTTGTCGTTCGACGCATCGTAGGTCGGGATCCAGGCGCGGGTTTCGGTGGCTTCGCCCTGACTCCACACGATGTTCCGGCGCGGGACGATGTAGAGCCCGCGTTCCGGCACGGTGTGATAGGTCAGCGAGAACTGGACCGTGTCTCCGATCGCGGCACGATGGGCCAGCCGCACCGTCACATGCGCGGTGTCCTGGGTGAATCGCAGGGTCCGGCCATGGTCATCGGCCGCTCCGTCGATGGTCAGATTCTCCGCGTTCAGGAAAATCGTATCCGTGGGCGCGAGCGTGACCACCAGGCGCGTCGTGACCGTCGCGAACAGCTCGCGGTGGGGCACGTCGAACCGCATCTCGATCTTCTGGTGCAGGAGATCGAAGCGCCGGGGCTCCTGCTTCCAGACCCGCGGCGGGGTGTACTGTCCGATGACCCCCGTTTGGCGTTGGGCGGAAGCGATGGCCGGCGCCAGCGCGAGCGCGGCGAGGAAGGAAGCGTGGATGCGCACGGTGAACCTCAGGGGTCAGGGGTCAGGGGTCGGGTGTCAGGGACACTGCTCTTGCGATCGCCCCCGTCCGGATGTTTCATCTCAGCCAATGTTGGATATCCAAATTGAAGCCTGCGTTGAGTCGGTGGAGTCGGCCGCCCAGGCCCAGGCCCAAGGTGCACACCGGGTCGAGCTCTGCACAGCCCTGAATGTCGGTGGGACGACGCCCGATCACGACTCCATCGCCCGCACCCGCGAGCGGCTCACCATCGGCCTGTTCGTTTTGATCCGGCCCCGGGGCGGCGACTTCTGCTATACGCCCGACGAATACGAGACCATGGCCCGGGATGTTTTAGCCGCCAAGAGCCTCGGCGCGGACGGCGTGGTGATCGGGGCGCTGACCGTACGCGGCGAGGTGGACCGGGCTGGCGTCCGGCGCCTGATCGAGGCGGCCCATCCCCTGCCCGTGACGTTTCATCGCGCGTTCGACACCTCACGGAACCTGGACGAAGCGCTGGATGTCATTCAGGAGCTTGGGTTTCAGCGCATCCTGACGTCGGGAGGCGCCCCGACCGCCGAGGCGGGCATTCCGGTGTTGAGGCGGCTGGTGGCCAAAGCGGACCGCGTCTCGATTCTGGCGTGCGGCACCATAGGGGCAAACGCCCGGAGGATCGTCGAGGAGACCGGGGTCAGGGAGATTCACAT
>DATBCM010000455.1:0-4636 GCA_036270455.1 Gemmatimonadales bacterium
GAACAAGGCGTCGAAGCTCGATCCCGTCGAAGCGTTGCGATACGAGTAGATTCCTCCCCCCATGACCGACGCCGTCGATCTCCTCGCCATTGCCGCGCACCGCGACGACGTGGAGCTGACCTGCGGCGGCACGGTGGCCCAGGTCGCCCGGAAGGCGCGGGTGGGCATCATCGACCTGACGCAGGGCGAGACGGGCACGCGCGGCGACGCCGCCACCCGGGCCGCCGAAGCGGAGCGGGCGGCGCACGTCCTGGGTGTGCACGTGCGGCTGAATGCCGGACTCCCCGACGCGCACATTTTCAATGACGACCCCTCGCGGAAGGTCGTGGTCGAGCTCATCCGCCGCACCCGGCCGCGCGTCGTCATCCTCCCCTTCCCGATCGGCCGGCATCCCGATCACCGGATCGCCTCGGAGCTGGCGCGGGACGCCTGCTACCTGGCGGGCCTCAAGAAGTATCCGGCGTCCGGAGATCCGCACCGGCCCCACAAGATCCTCTACGCGCTCGCGTATCGCGAAGACACCGTGAAGCCGTCCTTCGTCGTCGACATCTCGGACGTCTTCGAGACCAAGATGAAGGCCATCCGCTGTTACGCCTCGCAATTCGACGGCGCTCAGGCCGCGGGGGAGATCTACCCCACCGGCCAGCATCTCTACGACCTGATTCAGGTGCAGTCGGCGCACTATGGATCGCTGATCCGGCGCCCCTACGGCGAGCCCTACTACACGCCCGAGACCATGGCGGTGGACGACGTGCTCTCACTTGGCGTCCAGTCCCTCTAGTCGGTAAATTCCGCCCATGACCCCCGCCAAGCGCTCCGTCTACCTGGACCACGCGGCCACCACCCCGGTGCGCCCCGAGGTCCTGGAGGCCATGCTCCCCTATCTCGGCGTCGAGGCGTTCGGTAACCCGTCGTCCGCGCACCGCGTGGGGCGGGCCGCACGGGCCGGTGTGGAAGAAGCGAAGCGCCGCGTGGCGGAGGCGCTCCACGTCGAGCCGAACCAGGTGATTTTCACGTCCGGCGGCACCGAGGCCGACAACCTGGCCATCATCGGCTCGGCGCTGGCGGCGAAAGCCCATGGTGGTCCCTTCCGCGTCGCGGTGTCGGCGACCGAGCACAAGGCCATTCTGGCCGCGGCTCACGCCGTGAAGCAACTGGGCGGCGACGAGATCATCCTGCCGGTGGACTCGGACGGCCTCGTCGATCAGGACGCGGTTGCCGAGGCGATCGGCCGCGGGGTCGCCGTGATCAGCGTCATGTGGGTGAACAACGAAGTGGGAACGGTCCAGCCCATTCCCCAGCTGGCGGCGCGATGTCGCACGGCGGGTGTCGCCTTCCATTCGGACGCCGTCCAGGCGTTCGGCAAGATCCCGGTCAACCTCGCGGACGTCCCCGTCACCTTCCTCACCATTTCCGGCCACAAGATCGGTGCCCCCAAGGGCATCGGCGCGCTCATCGTGCGTGACCGGCACGCGCTCGAGTCCATCATCCACGGTGGCGGCCAGCAGTTCGGCATCCGGCCCGGCACGGAGAACGTGCCCGGCATCGTCGCGCTGGGCCGCGCGGCGGAGCTCGCCGCCCGGGAACAGGCCGAGACGGCAACGCGGGTCGCGCGGCTCCGCGATGATCTCGAGGCACGCTTCCTGGCCGTGGTTCCCGACGCCGTGGTGAACGGCAAGAACGCGCCGCGCGCACCCCAGACCGTGTCGTTCTCGATCCCCGGGGCGGATGGTGAAGCCCTCCTGATGCACCTCGATATGGCGGGCATCGCCTGCTCGGGGGGCTCGGCGTGCAGCACCGGGTCCGTCGATCCGTCTCATGTACTGACCGCCATGGGCCTCGGGAAGGACATGGGGAGCGCCGCCCTCCGGTTCTCCCTGGGCCGCGAGTCCACGCGGGAAGACGTCGACGCCCTGATCGAAGCGATGCCGAAGGTGGTCGCGAAGGTCCGCGCCCTGACCGGGGCCCTCGGACGTGCCTGACCGCGTCCTGGTCGCGATGTCGGGGGGCGTCGACTCCTCGGTGGCGGCGGCGCTCCTCGTCGAGCAGGGATATGAAGTCATCGGCGCCACGCTGAAGCTGTTCTGCTACGGCGACGTAGTCGCCGACCGTCCCTGCTGTTCCCTCGACTCCATCACCGACGCGAAGCTGGTCGCCAACCGGCTGGGCATCCCGCATTACGTCCTGAACCTGGAGGACCGGTTCGGGCGCGACGTGATCGGCAACTTCGTGTCCGAGTACGCGTCGGGCCGCACGCCCATCCCCTGCGTCCGCTGCAACTCGTTCACCAAGTTCCGCGACCTGCTCCTGCACGCCGACGCGCTCGACTGCCGCTACCTGGCCACCGGGCACTACGCTCAGGCGCGGGACGGCGAGCTGCACCGGGGCCGGGACCTGGCCAAGGACCAGACCTACTTCCTGTGGGGCATCGACCGGCAGGTGGTGGCACGGATGCTCACACCCGTGGGCGCGCTCACCAAGGCTGCGACCCGCGCCCACGCGCGGGCGCTCGGTCTGGTCACGGCCGAGAAGCCCGAGTCGGTCGAGATCTGCTTCGTGCCGGATGACGATTACGTGAAGGTGCTGGAGCAGCGCCTCCCCGCCGATGCCCCGGCGCTCTCCCCCGGCGACGTCGTGACCCGGGACGGCACCATCCTGGGGCGGCACGCCGGCTTTGCCCGCTACACCATCGGGCAGCGGCGCGGGCTGCCGGGGGGATTCCCGGTCCCCATGTTCGTGACCGCGATCAGGCCCGAGACCCGCGAGGTGGTCATCGGCCCCGCGGAGGAACTGCTCGGACACCAGGTCCTGCTGGACGAGGTCAACTGGCTCGCCGACCCCCTCGGTCCCGACGATCGGGTCTGGGTGCAATGTCGATACCGGGCGGCCGCCGTTCCCGCCGTCATCCTCGACCACCATGGCGGTCGGCTCACGCTGACGCTCGAAGAGCCGGTCCGGGCCATCACGCCGGGGCAGTCCGGCGCCCTGTACACGCGTGAAGGACGGCTGCTGGGAGGCGGAGTGATCGGGTTGCCCGCCTCTCCGGGCGTGGCGTCACCGGGCCGCCGTCTGGCCGTCCTGAACGTGTAGCCGACGCCTCGACGCAGCAGCCGGAGACGCCGAAGTCCCGTCCGACTCTAGCCCGGCGGGACTTTTGGTTGTATTCCTGTCTGGTCACTCACCGCGAGACACCCCGTGTCGTCACGCCGCGATTTCCTGCGCTCTGTGGGCCTGGCCTCCGCCGCCATTCCTTCTCTTCGGAACGACGCCTTCCGTCATCTGCAGCGGGTCATGCCCCGCGTCCAGGGCCGCACCGCGGCCGCGGTGGCCGAAGACGAGGACTTCTGGGTCACCATTCAGCAGGCGTTCGACGTCGACCGTTCGCTCGTCAACCTGAACAATGGCGGCGTCGCCCCCAGCCCCCGCGTAGTTCAGGACGCCCTGCGCCGGTACATCGAATTCTCGAACAACGCGCCGTCCATGAACATGTGGGGCGTGCTCGAGCCCGAGATCGAGGGCGTGCGCAGCCGCCTGGCGGCGCAATTCGGCTGCGATCCGGAAGAGATGGCCATCACGCGGAATGCCAGCGAAGCCCTCGAGAACGTGCAGATGGGCATGCCCCTGAACCGGGGCGACGAGGTGCTCACCACCACGCAGGACTATCCCCGGATGATCACCACCTGGCAGCAGCGGGTGCGCCGGGAGGGGATCGTCCTGAAGCAGATCACCTTCCCCGTGCCTCCGCCGTCCTCCGACGACCTGGTGGAGCGCTTCGCGCAGGGGATCACCGCGAAGACCAAGGTCATTCACGTCTGCCACATCACGAACCTGACCGGACAGATCTTTCCCATCAAGAAGATCATGGGCCTGGCCCGGCCCAAGGGCATCGAAGTCATCGTCGACGGCGCCCACGCGTTCGCGCAGTTCCCCTTCACCCGGGACGAGTTGGACTGCGATTACTACGGCACCAGCCTCCACAAGTGGCTCACGGCGCCCATCGGCACCGGGTTCCTCTACGTGCGCAAGGAGAAGATTCCGAACATCTGGCCGCTCATGGCCGCGGGCCCCGACCAAAACGGCAACATCCGGAAGTTCGAGGAGATCGGCACGCACCCCGCCGCGAACCACAACGCGGTGTCCGAGGCGGTGACCTTCTACCAGCAGATCGGTGCCGAGCGGAAGGCGGCCCGGTTGCGGTTCCTGCGGGACCGGTGGTTCCAGCGGCTCGGCCCCCTGCCGGGCGTGAAGATCCTCACGTCCACCGATCCCGCGCAGTCGTGTGGCCTGGCGTCCTTCACGCCGGGGACTCTCGACGTCGGCAAGGTGGTGGGGTACCTGTGGGACAAGCACCGGGTCATCGTGACGCCGATCAACCATCCCGAGTTCAAGTGCATCCGGGTCACCCCGAACGTGTACACCACGCTCGCGGAGGTCGACCGGTTCTGCGACGCGATGGAGACCGTCATGAAAAAAGGACTGCCGGCGTGACGCGCGCCATCGTCGCTGCTCTCATCCTGGCGGCCGCGTGCCGCGGCGGCTCGAACGGCACGGCCAAAGCCCCCCGCGACACGCTCACCGAGCGGCAGCGGGACAGCGCGCTCGCTCGGTCGAGCATCCCCGGCCACCAGGCCGTCGG
>DATBCM010000456.1:0-3093 GCA_036270455.1 Gemmatimonadales bacterium
CCCGCCGTCAGGTCCGGTGAGCGCGGTCACGTCGCCGCGCGGGTGCCGCCGGTGCCTGCCCCCGACGGGATATGGTAAGGCCGGAGTGGGACAGGAGTTCGCCCAGCACGGCCCGCGTCCGCGCGTCGATCGGCAGGTCGAAATGGACGTCCAGGCGATACTCGGCGTGATCCGGCCCCTGGCCCGTCAGGGTGAATCCCCTGGCGTCCGGGCGAACCGCCTCGACTTCGATGTCCGCCAGGCGCTGAAACTCGTTGTCCATCGCTATCCTCCGACCTCTCAGAGAGATACCCCTCCCCAAAGGGCTGTCAAGGAGACTTGGGCACGCCTAGATTTCGCTTCGGAGGTCTTGTCGATCGGTGGGGCGACGCGGACTCAAGGAGTACCGGGCATCTGAAGCCTTGGGCCTGATTGCGGCCGATCGCGAGCACCAACCGTTGGTTTGCCCCTCCTGCGGAGCGCGGGCCATTCAGCGGGTGCCGCGCAGGCGCCCCGCTCGCCCCGAGGACACCCTCAGGATCGGCGAGCGGATCAGTCTGACCTGCGGAAAGTGCGGCAGACATGCGTCCTACATCGAAGGCGGCACCCTGCCGCCCCGGGACGCGACCATGGACCCCCAGAATTCCCCCACCGACGACGAGGGGGAGCGAGGCAATCGACGTGGCGGGTGATGCGATCCAGATGATGGGCACGGTCACGGAGGTGCTGCCCAACACCACGTTCCGCGTGAAGCTCGAAAACGGCCACGAAGTCCTGGCCTACGTCTCTGGAAAAATGCGGAAGAACTACATCCGCATCCTCCAAGGGGACCGCGTCGCCGTCGATCTCTCCCCCTACGATCTCACCCGTGGAAGAATCACCTACCGCTACAAGTAGCTAGTGGACCTCCAGACCTAGGTAGAAACTCCGTCCCGGCGCCGGCTCGTAATACCGCCCTGCGGCGGCATTGACGGTGACGGACCCGACGTAGTGATGGTTGAACAGGTTCTGCACGGCCAGGAACGGCTCGAGCCTGACGCCGCCCACCGAGCCTCCCCACCCCACCCGCGCGTCACTCCGCCACCAGCCTCCCGCCCGCGTGCTCAGCGCGTCATTCAACAGCTGGCTCGACGCATGCACCGTCTCGACCTCCAGCCACGCGCCGCTCAGGCCCCAGGGATGCACCCCCACAAGCGCCCGCAGCCAGTGCTCGGGGACGCCTGCCAGGGGCCGGCCATCGAGCACGTAGGTCGTCGCTCCCACGGCGTACCGGTAGTCCATGTAGCGGAAATGCGAATACGTGTAGGTCAGGGACAGCCGCAAGCCGGAGACGGGCGACGCGTCTGCGCCGAGCTCCACGCCCCGGTGACGGGCACTGCCGGCGTTCCGGTAGAACATTCGCTGGGGCGACGAGGGCTCCTGAAAGGGAATCAGCTCGTCGTGCACGTCCGTCTGAAACACCGCGGCGGTCCAGCGCAACCGCTCACTCGGCTCTCCGCGGGCACCCACTTCGGTGTTCCACGCGCGCTGGGGTTGGAGGAGCGGATTGAATCCGCCCAGGGTGTCGGGGCGGTTCGCGAGCTCGGTGGTGGTCGGCGTCTCGAACGACGACCCCGTGTTCACGTAGACCGTCAACCGCTCCGACGCGGCAAATGCGGCACCCAGTGACGCCGAGAAGGCCCGCATCAGCCGGCGGCCCGAGTCGTTCAGGTAGATCGGGTTCGTGAGCGCCTTGACCGAATCCACCAGGCGGTCATCCACCTGAAAACTCACCCAGTCGTAACGCAGTCCCGCCGTCGCCGTGAGCCGCGACGTGAGGGTCACCGCGCTTTGCACGAACGGTCCCACCTCGGTCACATGCTCCAGCTGGTCGAGCTGGCGCGACGTGTCAGCCGCGGACGTCGTGCCGACGTAGTTGAAGTTCACGCGGTCGTCACGGGTGCGTTGCACGTCGAACCCGGTGGTGAGCACCTGGGGGAAGGACCCGATGGAGAACGGTTGCGCCAGCGTGAAGCGCGCCCCGTAATCGAGCCGCTTGAGCCGGATGAATGCGAACGTCTGAGGATTGTTGAGGTCACGCGTGAAGCCGAAGACCGTGGCATCCGCCTCGCCCCCATTGTCGAACGCCCGCCGCAACGTCACCCCGCCTTGCCCCTGCGTCACCGCCTTCCCCGCGTTCCGGCTCAAGTTGACGGGCGCTGCCGAATCCGCGTTGGCATGGAGCTCGGCATTGGTCAGGGCGCCGGGGTTGTCGGCCCGCGGGTCGTCGCCGTACGCCACGACGCCAGCGAGCGACCAGTGATCGGAGAGCGGGAGCCGGAGGCGCGAGTTCAGGTCGCGCTGATCGGCGGCGCTGTGGTTGCGCTCGCCCTGGTAGGAGAGACGCGCCGCCGTCAGCATCAGGCTCCCCGCGCCCACGCGCGCGCGCGTGGTGGAGGACCACTTGCTCCAGGTCCGCCCGCCGTAGAATTGCCCCGCCACAAGGCGCGCGTCCTCCGACAGCGGGGAGGGAGCCGTCGGGTCGGTCCAGATGCTGATCACGCCGCCGGTAGCGTTCCCGAACAGCGCCGAGGCTGAGCCCCGCTCGACCTCGATGTGGTTAACCTCGCTCAGATCCAGGTTGGTGAGTTGCCCCTGCCCGTCCGGAAGGGTTTGCGGGATCCCGTCGAGCAGTACCTTGATGCCGCGGATGGCGAAGGCGGCGCGCGCCACCGCCCCCCGGATCGACAGCCTCTGGTCCAGCGAGAAGTTGTAGCGGTTCTGATCGACCACGCCGGGGATCCCGCCGAGCGCCTCGTCGAGCCCCAGGGTCGGCCGGGCGGCGCTGATGTCGGCGCGGCTGACGGTCGAGACCGCCGCCGCGGTTCGGGAAAGGGGACGGTCAGCGCGGGTCGCCGACACGACGATGGCGGGCAGGGTGTCCCGGGGCATGCTGTCAGGCTGTTGCGCCGCGAGGGCCCCTGGAACCAGCAACACCCAGACGCACCGCACGCGAGAGAACCCGGGAGCCTACGACGGGTGCCGGAAGAAGCGGTTCCAGCGGATGCGGAGCGGCGTGAACCCCATGCTGAAGTAGATCAACTCGGGTTTCCCTTCGATGTGCGACCGGGGGAG
>DATBCM010000457.1:0-2045 GCA_036270455.1 Gemmatimonadales bacterium
CGATCTTCGGATCCTGTGCCTTGCCCGGCTGGCTCCCACCCCGCGAGATCAACGGCCGCTACTACGTGGACGGCGCCACCTCCGACAATCTCCCCATCGGCGCGGCGCGCGCGGTCTCGGGCGGATTGGTGCTCGCCGTGGACGTATCGGCGTCGACCGCGCTGCGAGAGGACACCCAGGAGGATGGGTTCGCCTCGGTGTTCGCCCGGGCGACGGAAATCGCGATGCAGACCCTGCTCGAACTGAGGCTCCGGGAATGGTCCACGCCTCCCCTCTACTACATCCATCCGCGCGTGGCGCACATCCAGATGTTCTCGTTCAGTCACCTCCGGGAGGTGGTCGAAGAGGGGTACCGCGCCACCATCGCGGCCCTCGACCGTCCGGCGGAGTGGCCGGTACCGGGCGCGGTCGGTGTGTTCCCCAAGCGCCGTGTGGTCGTCCGCGTGGAGCGCGACCGCTGCATCGGCTGCGGGCAGTGCCTGGTGCAGGCCCCGCAGGGCATGTTCGTGCTCGATAACGACCGGAAGGCGGTGGTCACCGCGCCGGAGCAGGAGTGGTCTCCCGCCGACGGCGGGTTCATCCGTCACTGCCCCACGTACGCCATCAGCGCCCGCCCGGCCCCGCAGGCCGCAGAGCGCGCGCAAGCCTAAGGATCGCGCATGGTCTCGGAAGGAAAGTCCGCCCCCGCGTTCACGCTCGACACCGACTCGGGCGGGACGCTGTCCCTGAAGGAGCTGAAGGGACGTCCCGTCGTCCTCTACTTCTATCCGAAAGACGACACGCCCGGCTGCACCGTCGAAGCGTGTGAGTTCCGCGACGCGTTTCCCCGCTTCAAGGGCACCAAGGCGGTCATCCTCGGCATCTCTCCCGACTCGGTGAAGAGCCACCAGAAATTCAAAGAGAAGTTCGGCCTGCCCTTCACCTTGCTCGCCGACCCCGACCACGAGATCGCCGAGAAGTACGGCGTGTGGCAGAAGAAGTCGATGTATGGCAGGACGTACATGGGGATCGCGCGTACCACGTTCGTCATCGACAAGGACGGGAAGGTCGCGAAGGTGTTCGAGAAGGTGAAGCCGAAGGGACACGCGGAAGCGGTCGAAGAGGCGATCGAGGCGCTCTAGCCCTCCCCGCCGGGCCGCCGGAACTCCCGATCGATGTCGATCAGGTCTTTCGCGACCCGGTCCCAGTTGTAGTACTGCTCCACCGCCGCGCGTCCACCGGCCCCGAGCTTCTTCCTCAGCGCTTCGTCGCCCAGCAGGCGATTCACGCCCGCCGCCACCGCCGCCGGGTCATCGGGATCCACCAGAATCCCGGTTTCCCCGTCACGGACCGCATCCGGCACACCGCCGGACCGCCCTCCCACCACCGCCAGCCCCGACGCCGACGCTTCCACCAGCGAGATCCCGAATCCCTCGACCAGCAGGTCGTGCCGGCGCGAGGCCCCGACGTAGAGATCCGCGGCGTTGTAAAGCGCGGGGAGCTCGGCGTCCGGCACGGGACCGAGGAACCGCACGGCCTCGGCCACACCGGCGTCGCGCGCCAGTTGCTCGAGTTGCGGGCGTCGCGGCCCCACCCCCGCGACCGCGTAGCGGGCCGAGGGGTGAGCCCTGAGAACGGCGGGCAGTGCCTTGATCACGGTGTCGATACCCTTGTGCCACTCGATGCGAGCGACGGTCAGGAGCCAGGGACCGCCCTCCAGCCGGTATCGCTCGCGCACACTCCTGGCGTCGATGCCGGGGTGGAACTCGCGCGGCTCGGTGCCGAGGGGGACGACGCGCACGCGCCGGGCGAGGTCGGGCCGGTGCAGCAGCCCCAACACCTCCTGGGCCAGGTTGCCGGTCCACGTGCTGTTCGCCGCAATGACCGCCGCGCCGGACAGGAGTCCCCCCGCCGTCCACCGTTTGAACCGCGACCGGCGGATCTTGGCGTCGAGGAGCAGGAGCTCGGTGCCATGGACGACGACCCCGTACGGGACTCCGTGCCAACGGGAGATGAAGCGCGCCGGATACCCGGCGGGCTTGAGCTCCCCGCACCAGGCGAATCCG